>QMSN01000058.1 GCA_003650865.1 Thermoprotei archaeon | reverse complement strand
GATGAACATAAGGTCAGTACCTCAACTCTTAGTAGCATTAGCTAGAGAGCTAAAAACGAGAGCTACCATCAAGGTCAAAAGTCATTAAGCTTCTTCAGCAGCCAAGCTCACCATTAAACCTCAGAACCCCCTAATCCATCATTCACTTAAACCGTTAACGCCTAATATTAAAGCCCTACCTAACCCCCTCCATAGTTCGTGCTCTATAGGGCTAGAGGTTTTGATGAGAGGATCGAGAGAAGTGAACATCTATATTCGAAGAGAGCGAATCAATAAAGCATGTTGGTGGATTTGTCTGAAAGGTTTATTTGGGGTTTGGTTTTCTTTAGCGTCTATGTTGATTGTGTGGAGCGTCTGAGGCGGTATTGATCGACTTACCTCTGAGCCTTACTTGATTTTTGAGTGAAGTGTGTGGGTGCGAATGTGGATGTGGTTTGCCGGGTTTAATTTTGAGCTGTTTTTGTTTAAGAAAAGGGGTTATGGTGGTTGGGTTATTTCGTATAGGTCTAGGTGGTCTTGGAGGTTGTTTGCTAGGTCTAAGGCGCTGGGGGGTGATGCTGGTGGGTTTGTTACTGGTGTTGTGAGTTGACGTGTTTGTGCTATGCTTATGCCCATGTCGTGTGCCCAGACGACTACGGTGAGGTAGTAGTCGTAGTCGTATGTTCCTGTTGGTGTTGTTACTGATATTGTTAGTGTTCCTGTGAGCATTTTGCCTGGGCATTCTCGAACTGTTACGTCTGAGTATGTGAAGCCTGTGAAGTAGACGCTGATCGTGACTCCGGAGGATGACGTTGAGCCTGAGGTTATGCTTGACGAAATCCAGCTATCGATTCTACTGGCTATGCTGTCTAAGTCGCTGGCTGATAGCGGGTACTTGCTCCTCCAGGTTCCTAGGTATATGGTGTTGCTCAGCTCCACCTCCTCCAGCTCTTGGGGTTGATCTGGTGGTTCAGGTATGAAGTCCTTCTGGTCTGAGCCTGGGAAGAACTTGAGCACGTAGCTGCCGTAGAGGAAGCCTGACACCTCTGATTGAGTCTTCTCTCCATACTCGCCGTAGCTCACTGAGTAGCCGAAGTCATCCATGGTGGCTACGAGCGGAGTTGCTGGGTAGTGCTTTATTGACGTCGCCTCGCTCCACTCGGATAGCTGGAAGGTTATCATGTAGAAGTCCAGCATGTTGTCGGCTTCATCAGACACGTACAAGGTGAGCCTAATGTGGTCACATCCTTGCTCCGATATCTCGCTCAGCTTCTTGGGCTCGAAGCTGAACTCCATGATCGTCTTGGGGGGTATGGTCACGTGCTCTCGATCTACACCTATATACTCCCCTGTATCCTCGTCCACTAAGTCGTAGAGGAGCTCAACAGTCCTACTCGTGGAGCCCGAGTTCGCCAGCTGAACTTTAAGGCACATCCATGTGTCGTCGGGTATCCTGTCCAGCTTGACTTTAGTTGTCGTGAAGCCAGCGAAGTAGTAGCCGTCGGGCTTAGTGCCATCCCACTGAAAGCCTATCTCAGTCCCCTCAACCCTTGAGCTCACAGCCTCCTCTGGATATGAGGTCTCGCTGTAGAAGAAGCATAAGCCCTTGACCTCCTGTGAGCTGTAGGACTCTATGTTGCTCGTCACCAACACGGGGTTTGAGGGGGTTGGTAAGGGTATCACCATTGTGTAGTAGACGACCCTTAAATCAGCCTTGCTCCTTATGTCGTCCCAGGACCTCTTGATGTACATGCCGTTGGCGGGGTCGTGAATCACGAAGTTGCTGCCGTCGTAGCCCACAACCACCACGGCGTGACCCTCACTCGTCAATATGAGCATTACGGGCCTCCCCTCTTGAACAACCTGCTTTATCAAGTAGTTCTTCAAGCCGTTAGACAGCCTAGGACTCCAAAAGCCCCTGCTGGGGCTCACTCCAAGCTTCATGTGCACGAGCGTCTTTAACGTGGCGCTGAAGTAGAACCTCAAGCCCAATAGGCCCTCGTCAGGCCCCAAATTGAAGAACTTGGCCACCTCCCATACAGAGGGCGCCTGGAAGCCCTTGTAGTACTTTATGAGCATCGCTATGCAGGCAGCCCAGCAGTAGCCCGTATCCCCTTGATCGTAGTATGGGACCTCGAGTATCCTTGACTGGACTGTTGGAGTTGACGTGTACACGGGCCAGACAACTATGAACCTGGATAGGTGGTTGGTCTCGACGATGACCCTGTTGTTCACTGTGTCGACGACTGCGTCCTCGACGACTGTCATCTCACCAGTCTCCTCGTTGTAGTAGACTACGTAGACGTCCTCCTCACTGGCGCCCTCAGGTATCTTAGACTCGTCGTAGGGCAGGTAGAGCCTCACAGTTCCCTGAAGCTGAGCTCCACTCACGTCTATGTCGTAGCAGTACTTGTTGCCTATTGGGTCTATGCTGGATAAGTCTACCTTCTTAACCGTGACTTCAGCGCTCTCGGGTAGAGCTGAGCTTGTGAACTCAACAGTCATGCCGTCGCTCAGGGTCACAGTGCCGCCGCCCGGCCCTACAACCTCAGACTCCTCCTCAACAACTGGTAGAGACTCCTCACCTCCAGCCTCACCAGCACCGCCAGTACCTTCACCGGTGCCAGTGCCTCCCTCACCTGCTCCACCACCTCCACTGCCCTCGCCACCTCCACTCGTGCCGCCTTCACCAGTGCCAGTACCTCCTCCACTCGTCTCGCCGCCGCCTGTGCTTGGAGTTGTACCTCCACCTCCAGGCGTTGTCTGCTGGAACAGGCTGGGCAGGAACATTAGGAGGGCTACTGCAACTACGACGACCACGCCGACTATCAGAAGGATGCCAAATATTGTTAAGCCGCCTCTCTCAGCCTTAGATGATCTTCCTCCAAAACCCCAACGCCTTGAGCCCTTAGTAGGAGTCGTCAAGCAACGGCTTAGCGAAGCTCTACCCAAACCTCCACTTAATGCCACACTTCCACTCTCAATTGGTGGGAAGTTGAGGCTAAATGGCTGAGCCCCATAGATAAATTTTGCTCTAAAACTAACTGACAAAAACATGTGGAAAGTCCAAGCGTTACAGACATCACTCGCGGCTTAGCTCCTTCACGTAGACGCCATCCACCTCCTCGTAGCCCATGTCGGCTAACACCTCTCTAGCCAAGCTGCCAGCCACCACGCTCACCTTAATCCTCCTAGGGCTTCCAAGACGCTCTCGAGCCACACGCTCAATGACCTCGAGCAGGCCTCGAGTAGCCTTAACGCTGAGCTTGGCCAGCAGCACCAACGAGATGTTTAGATGCTCACCTGCATCATCCCTATAAGCCTCAGCGAATAGAACCTCGCACTTAGCAACTCTCCCTCCTCTAGGCGCCACGTGTATCTCGTAGAATCCTCCTCCCTCGAAGACTAGGCTTATGTCCCAGGTCCTCTTGAAGCCGTAGACGTAAGCCCTGAAGTGAATCCTCCCATCAACCCGCTTAGCCTCAACCAGCACCTCTCCAGCTTCAGGATCCTCCACTCTATACGTGTCCACGAGGCTCTACGTCTGTTAAGGGTACTTTAAAGCTAGCTAGGTGTTTGCCTAAGCGTGCAATTGAGAATCCACGAAAAGCTAAAGGGGGATGTCCCCTCGAGTTTTGAGAGATGCTGTACGACGCTCACTGCCACCTCCACGAGCTCGACGTTGAGGAGCTCCTTGAGCTTAAGGGCTACGTGATAGCCGCTGTCTCAGATGACTTGGAGTCATCTCTGAGGACCCTCGACATAGCTGAGGAGCATAGAAACGTAGTGCCCTGCGTCGGAGTGCACCCTTGGAGCGTGGGCGAGGCGTCCATGAGCCACTTGAGGGAGCTCGAGAAGCTCGTTGAGAGAGCTAAGTGCATAGGCGAGGTGGGGCTGGACAGGAGGTTTGTACCTGAGACTTACAGCAAGCAGCTCGAGTTCTTCAAGTTCTTCGTTAAGCTAGCTCGCGACTACGACCTCCCAATGAATATACACGCTCCAGACGCTTGGCGAGACGTGTACGACATCTTGGTTAGGTACGACGTCGAGAGAGCTGTAATACACTGGTACACCGGGCCTCTAGACCTGCTGGATGAGATAGCTGAGAAGGGCTACTTCATATCGATAAACCCAGCTGCTCAAGTGCAGGAGAAGCACATGAGGGTTGCGGTTCAGGTGAAGCTGAGCAGCATGCTCGTTGAGAGCGACGCCCCCTACAAGTATAGGGGGTTGAGCTTGACCCCTAAGCTCATACCCAAGCTTCTAAGCCTCATAGCTGAAGCGAGGAGGATGAGCTTAAGCGAGCTCACAGCAATAGTTGAGAGGAACTTCAAGAGGCTCTTCAGGTCGCTATAAAAAAGAGGGTGGAGAGCTCACTTACCCTTGAACTTCGGCTGCCTCTTCTCAGCGAAGGCCTTTATGCCCTCCTCGGCGTCCTCAGTCTTGAAGCACAGCGCTTGAGCCAAAGCTTCACGTTCAAGTATCACCTTGAGGTCCACGTTTAGGCTCTCGTAGACAGTCCTCTTGAGGAGCTTGACGGCCACTAAGGGGCCGCTCGCTACCCTCCTAGCTAAAGCCATAGCCTCCTCCTCAAGCTTATCTGGAGGGACAACCTTGTTCACTAAGCCTATCCTCTCAGCCTCCTTGGCGTCTATCAAGTCACCTGTCAAGGCTAGCTCCAAGGCCTTAGCTGGACCCACAAGCCTAGCCAAGAAGTAAGCTGCTCCACAGTCTGTGTGTAGGCCAACTCTTATGAAGCCCGTGCTGAACCTAGCGTTTTCAGAGGCTATCCTCATGTCGCATGCCAAGGCGAAGCTCAAGCCCGCACCTACAGCTACACCGTTGACAGCCGCTATGGTGACCTTGTCCATCTCCACCAGCTTAGCTACAATGCTGTGAGCCTTCCTCATGTAGTTGAGGACGTCAACCTGGCTCCACTTGAGCATCTCAGGCATCACTTTGACGTCCCCGCCAGCCGAGAAGGCCTTACCCGCACCCGTCAAGACTATTACGCTGACCTCAGGATCCCTCTCCAACATCTCTACCGCGTCAGCTAGCTCGTCAACCATCTTCGGGTTGAAGGCGTTAAAAGCCTCAGGCCTGTTCAACACGATCTTAGCAACTCCATCAGCCTTCTCCAGGATGAGAGTTTCATAAGCCATAGACACCATCTCCGAGGAGACTATTGGCTTCATAGAGGTTATTTAAGGTTTAGTGGGGGCATGATCTATATAGGCTATATAGTATAATGGGGGAATCTATTTAAGCTCAGCTACCTGAACCCCATTCAGGATGTGGTGTCTGAGGAGTGGCGCCTGTAAAGGTTAGAGTCGACGACTTAAACGTCTGGTACAACGGCTTCCACGCCTTGAGGTCTGTTGGAGCTGAGGTTCCCAGCAAGAGGATAACAGCCGTTATGGGTCCATCAGGCTGTGGCAAGACAACCTTCATAAAGTGCATTAACAGGATGGTTGAGCTCGTCGAGGGAGCTAAGGTCTCAGGCTACGTCTGGATCGACGGTGTAGGCGAGGTCTACGGTAAAGGAGTCGATGTGACTGAGGTTAGGAAGAGGGTGGGCATGGTCTTTCAGAGGCCCAACCCACTACCCATGTCGATCTTCGACAACGTAGCCTATGGCCCCAAGCTTCACGGGGTTAAGGGGAGGGAGCTTAGGCAGATAGTTAAGGAGTGCTTAATGGCCGTACACCTATGGGATGAGGTTAAGGATAGGCTTAACGAGCCAGCTGTCAGGTTATCAGGAGGACAGCAGCAGAGGCTTTGCATAGCTAGGGCTCTAGCCCTCATGCCCGAGGTCCTGTTGCTCGACGAGCCCACCTCCAGCCTAGACCCCATATCAGCTGATAGAGTTGAGGAGCTTCTGCTCGAGCTTAAGAGGGACTACACCCTCATACTCGTCACCCACAACGTTCAGCAGGCTAAGAGGCTTGCTGACTACGTCCTCTTCTTCTACATGGGCGAGCTCGTTGAGAGCGGTGCAGCCGATGAAGTCTTCAAGAGCCCCAAGCACCCCAAGACAGCTGAGTACATAAAGGGCTCCTTCGGCTGACGCTCATAGACGAGCAGAGGCTTAACGTTGAGGCGACACCTCAACCTTATAGTTGAGGAGGTCCTGCCCTCTACTCAGCGATGCAGCCCCTCTTGAAGGGGGTTGAAGGTGGATTTTGGAGGGGCTTCACCTAAAATCTCAGATCACTCTAATGAAGTTCTCAGCTAGCTGGTAGGCGTCCTCCACGTTTAGGAGGTCTTCGATGTCCAGGTAGGCCCCACACCTATTGAAGTATGGGTAGCCCTTTCTCGAGAATATCGTGATGAGCCTGCCGTTGTGCTTGACCTCAAAGCCCTCATCACAGGGCTCATGGCTTC
>QMSN01000057.1 GCA_003650865.1 Thermoprotei archaeon | reverse complement strand
TATGCTTGGAGGCTTAACGCTCAAGATCTCAGCTAACCCCTTAACCCTAATCGCTCCATCCCTCTTCCACAGTATGTAGAGAGCCTCCAAGTACTCCTCCTCTCTCCTACCCCTACTCCTGCCGACCAATACGTACCATCCCGCTTGGCTTAAGCATAAGTCGCCGTGTACTAAAATTTTCTTCGCCATGAGCTCTTATAAGTTTTGTGATAATGCACATAATTCGAATACGAGCTCTCACAGCCTAGAGTTCTAACTGCACTTTGCAGTCTACTTGCGGGTACAAAACCTAGTTTCCTAGAGCTCAAGGATTTTCCGGGTTAAACCTCTAGTCGAGTTAAAGATCGAGCTCTACGTATGGCGTAGAGCAGGAGGGGTATCCCTATGACGCCTAACAGCACTTCCAGCCTCGTCAACTCTGAGGCTAAGGAGATGCTGGTCGCTTCACCAAGTGTTGCGAGTATCGCTTCATCACACGTTAACGCGACGCCTACCAGTAAGTTGATTGCTGAGAGCGCTACGGCTATGGCTGACCCCACCAGTAGGCATGATGTGCTCTTGTAGTCATCCACGTAGTAGACGGAGCCCGTGAAGAGGAGCCCCACGGTCAGTAGGGCTATGAAGGATCCCGGGTCGCCTGACAGCGTTACAGTGTTAAGTATAGAGGTTAGTCCCTCCAAGCCCGCTAAATCCATGAGCCAGTTGTAGAGGGCGACTGCCGAGTAGGCTAGGTAGATGGTTGATGAAGCTATTAGGGCTAGGCGAAGCCAGCTCTTGCTCAACGACGCCACCTCCACGTCACGCAACCCCCAATAAGTGTCCCACTCCTACGCACAGCGCAGCTACGCTGTATGCCAACGCCAGCTCGTAGGCCAGCGCCAAGAGCGCGTACTTGAAGCCCATCTCGCCCCTAATGGTGGCTAAAGTCGCTACACAGGGGACGTAGAGCAGGACGAATAGCATGTAGGCATAAGCCGTCAGAGGGGTGAATGAGCTCGCTATAGCTCCACTTAAGCCTTCCTCGCCTACACCGTAGAGCACACCCATAGCCCCCACCACAGCCTCCTTAGCTAAGAAGCCAACAAGCAGGGCTGATGAAGCCCTCCAGTCCCAGCCCATTGGGGTGAAGATAGGCTCAAGCCAGTGGCCTACAACGCCTATCCAGCTCTGCTCTATCAGCTCAGGGTCTTCGAGAGCTCCTACACCCAAGTAGCCTGAAGGTCCCGTCACCGAGAGCAGCCACACTACAACTACTACAGCCACTATCACAGTTCCAGCCTTAAGCAGGAACCTCTTGCACCTCAACCAAGTCTTGAAGCACACGCTCTTAGCCTGAGGAGCCATGTAGGGTGGAAGCTCTATTATGAAGCCCGTGGAGACCCCCTTAAACAGCGCCTTCCTCAGGATAATTGCTGTTAAAGCTGCGAAGATCACGCTCCAGAGGTACATGCTGAACACCACGCTCCCCCTATAGGCTGTGAAGAGAGCCCCTGCGAAGACTAAGTACACTGGTAGCCTAGCTGCGCAGGAGATCATTGGAGTGGCTAGAGCAGTGGTCTTCCTGTCCTGCTCGTCTTCTATAGCCCTAGTCGCCATGACACCGGGTATGTTGCAGCCAAACCCCAGCAGCAAGGGTATTATTGACTTCCCAGTTAGCTTCAACTTATGCATGACCTTGTCCACGACGAACGCAGCTCTGGCCAAGTACCCCACGTCCTCGAGCAGGGCTAAGGCTAGGAAGAGCAGGGCTATGTTTGGTAGGAAGATAAGTACGCTGCCCACACCAGCTACTACGCCATCCCCTATTAGTGACGAAGCGAACTCAGGCATTGGTAGGGAGCTTATAAGCGATGGTAGATAGCTCGAGAAGGCGTAGTCCACCAGCGTGCAGAGAGGTGTTGCAACGTCAAATGCTAGTCGAAACATGAGGTAGACCGCTGTGAGCATTATGGGTATCCCGAAGACCTTGTGGGTGACCGCGTAGTCTATGAGGCTTGTCAGCGATAGCTTCTTCACACCAGCCTTGATGAGGGCTTTAGAGGCTATCTTCGAGGCCTCCTCATACCTCCTCTCGACGACGTACTCGTCTAGAGGTCTTCCAAGGGTCTTCTCAATTCTTCGGCGATGCTCTTCAGCGACCTTTAAGAGCTCTGGATTAAGCCTCTCTACGAGCTCAACGGCATACTTGTCCTCCTCAAGTAGCCTAGAGGCAAGCCACCTAACATTGAGCTTAGCACCTGCAGGCTCATAGCCCTTGATCTTTGAGGCCAAGCCCTCAATAGCTCTCTCAACATCGACTCCGTAGTTCACCTTGTAGGTTGATGGGGGCTCTGAGAGGGTGTCTAAGATAGCCTTCCTCAGCTCTTCGATGCCGACCCCCTTAACAGCTACTGTTGGGATGACGCGTATCCCGAGCAGCTCCTCGAGGACATCGCTCCTCACCTTGTATCCCTGTCCCTCAGCTAGGTCAATCATGTTTAGAGCAGCGACAACTCTCACACCAACCTCGAGCACTGAGAGTAGGAGGTACAAGCTGCGCTCTAAGTTCACGGCGTTGAGAATGACTACGACTAGGTCGGGCTTCTCCTCAACTAGGAAGCGTACAGCCACCTCCTCATCAAGGGTATAGGCGGATAGGCTGTAGATCCCAGGTAGGTCTACGACCTCGAACTCAACTCCTCCAATAACTGCCCTGCCAACTTTCTTCTCGACAGTGGTGCCCGGCCAATTACCTACCCAAGCATCTCCACCAGTGATCTCGTTGTATATCACTGACTTCCCAACGTTCGGGTTTCCAACCAAGGCGAGCTTAAACCTACGCGTCGCTTGAGAACCTCTATGTGCGCTCAACTGACTCTACCTCCTCAACCATGACCTTCATGGCCAGCCCAAAGCTCAAAGCCAGCCTCCAACAGCTTCCACATGAAGAGCACCTCGAAGCACTTGAATAGCAAAGCTCGACGACTACAGGACCTCTTGAAGAGCTTACAACCCTCAACGTAGAGCCGGGGGTGAAGCCTACCTCAGCAAGCCTACGCGTTAAGCCTCTACCCCCTCTAACCTCGACAACTCTCACAAGTCTGCCCTCACGAGTAAAAGCGAGAGGAGTCACTAGTCCACCACCTCAACGATAACGTGCTGAGCCTCGCTCATCCTAATAGCAATGTTAAAACCCTTCACCTCCACATCGATGGGATCTCCAAGAGGAGCCACCTTCACAACCTTAACCTCAGCTCCACATACAAGCCCCAAATCCATAAGCCTCCTCTTGACAGCCCCTCCACCAGAGACCTCAACAACCCTATACCTACCTCCAACACGAGCCTCGGAGAGCCTCAGCCTCTCCACTCATACCTCCTCCATTAGGCTGACCTAACAAAATTAGGTTAGCCTAATATTTAAGGTTAATTATAAGCATAAGCACAAATCTCCATAAACCCAAGATCAACCTCAATGACACGCAGCAGGACCCAAGACAACACCTACTTGGATGCGAGTGGAGGCCGAGTCCAGACGGCCTAGCGGCGACCCTCACCCTCTCGGGAGGGGTCTGGTGTCGTCATCCTCGGCTCTAAGTTAAGCTTCCATAAGGCTAATTGTTAAGCTTTTTCTTCAAGAGCTTGCTCTCCAAGACGTTTAGGTGTTGGAAACAAGCTAACAGCTTAATACAAGCTTGGTGAAATAGTTAGCTTAGGGGCTGTGATGTGGCTCCCCATGTACCTGAGCTTGTGATGGCACTACGGGGGTCTGAGCCCCAGCAACATGCTTCAAGTCTTAATGGCGTTAACCTTAAGACGTGCTTGTCTTCAGGTTTAGATAGGCTAAGCGGCTGTGAGGAAGCCTGCATCGAGGGATCTGTGACCTCAATGTAGGCGGGCTTAGCCGAGCCGGGCTAAAGGAAAAGTCTTTGTTGATGTGTGTCAGAGCCGCCGTTATCCTCACTTCTCAGTTGGGGACAATATCATCATCCACGCTTGTAAACACAAGCCCTAGCGATTAAAGGTTTACGTTAGGCCTTTCTTCAACGTTTAAGTCTAGGCGTTGCTTAAGTAGCTGTTAGTGATGAGGCCTGTACCGGCTGACGAGTGATGAGCTGATGGGCGTCTGACCTCCAGCTCAGCTCTTAATGGCTTAAGGAGGAGCGTAAGGTTTAGCCTGGTCTTTCTCTTCTCTCTATACTAGATGATGAGGCCTGGCAAGGATGACCTGTGATTGGATGCTGGTGGACTGATGTAATCCACCTTCAGCTCCCCTATAAGTTAAGCTTCCTCCTATAGTACTCAGCTACCTTCGGTATCACTTCTCGTATCTCGTGTCTAGGGTTGAACTTCAAGATGCTCTTAGCCTTGCTCATGTCGGCTAGCGTGTGGTAGACGTAGTTCTTTATTGGGTTAGGTGCGTACTTCAACTTCACGTTGAAGCCCTTCTCCTCGAGGAGCTTGGCCATGTCGTTGAACGACGTGGCTACTCCCGTCCCTACGTTGAAGACCTCAAACTTGACGTCTCCCGTGTAGTCGCTGAACTCTATGGCCTTGATGTTCGCCTCCACAACGTCCTTCACATATACGAGGTCTCTAGTTTGGCTTCCATCACCGTAGACCACGAACTCCTCACCCTTCAAGGCTGCCCACAGCATCTGAGTTATCACGTTAGCGTAGCTCCCCTTATGCTCCTCCCTCTCTCCGTAGACGCTGAAGTACCTTAACGCGACGCACTCGACGCCGTAAAGGCGTGAGTAGAGCTCACAGAGTCTTTCACAGCAGAGCCTAGCCTCTGTGTAGTAGTCAGTGACGTATATCTTCATGTCCTCTCTCCAAGGGATGGGATTACCGTTGTATATACTCGATGTAGACGCCAACACGACCTTAGCCCCACTCCTCTTAGCGTACTCCAATACGCTGAGCGTCCCGTTGACGGCCTTGGATATCAAGTAGGGGTTCCTCTTGTACATGGGGCTGCTCGAGGGTATGCCTATATGCACTAAAACGTCGAAGCGCTCGCTCATGGATGCAACTTCCTGAGAGTCCCCCTTGACGAACTTGACCCCCAGCTCCTCGATGTTCTTCACTGTGCCTAAGGAGAGGTCGTCTAGAACCGTTACTGTGAAGCCTCTGTTCACCAAGCCTTCCGCCACATGGCTCCCTATGAAGCCGCATCCTCCCGTCACTAGAGCTTTCAAATAAACCCCTCCACATCACTTAGCTGCTTAGGTGTTATAACTGACGGCTTCAGCATTTAAATCCCTATGCTCAGCCACAAGCTCTTCACCAACACCTGCTTCCACTAACCTCTCAACCTCGCTGTACACCTTAGAGGTCTCGTGGGCTGCCTTCTCCCAAGAGAACATCTTAGCTCTGCTAAACCCCCTAGCTATGAGCTCCTCCCTTAGCTCACTGTTCGTGGCGACCTCGTGGATTGTGTCAGCAATCTCCACTTCATCGACGGGATTCACCTTTAGGGCTGCGTTGTCCGCGACCTCGACGAGTGACGGGATCTCCGAGACTATTACTGGGCAGCCGCAAGCCATGGCTTCGAGCACTGGTAGGCCGAAGCCCTCGTAAAGCGATGGGAGGACGAAGCATAGAGCTCCTGAGTAGTAGACTGGTAAGTCCTCTTCAGCTATGTAGCCCGTGAAGACGACGTCCTCCACAAGCCCGAGCTCCTTGATGACCTTCAGGGTCTCCCTCCTAAAAGCCTCATTGCCCGGTGAGCCCACTTTGACCAGCTTAAGCCTCCCAAGCCCACTCCTCCTCTTCAATATCGCGAACGCCTTGAGGAGCGCCTTCAAGTTCTTCCTCGGCTGCTCCGATCCCACGAAGAGCACGTAGGGGTGGCTCATAAGCCTGTGCTCAACAGGCCTAAACAGGTCGTGGTCAACTCCCTCGTATACAACGGCCACGGAGCTCTCTGGGACTCCTAAGTGCTTGACTATGTCCTGCTTAGTGGTGTTCGAGACCGCTATGATCTTTGTTGCCTTCTTCACACCTCTATAGTCGAGCTTCAAGTACACCTTGTCCCTGAAGTTCGGCTTCTGAATGTATGGGCCGTAGCCCTTCAAGTCGAAGTACCTTATGATGTCGTGGACAGTTATTATGTAGGGCTTACCTAGGAGGTGGGCGTACCTCCCCAAGTGCTGGTTTGGAAAGTGAAATATGGTGTTGTGATCCCTAAGCTTTAAGAGGAACTTCAAGTCGTAGAAGAACACCTTAAAAGCCTCTAGGGACAAGAAGGATATCCCGAACTTTCTTGCCGACTTCTCATATATATCCGTGTAAAGCTTGGGGACGTCTAGGTGCTCAGCTAGCTTCCTCGAGTATATGTCCATGGATCTCCTGCCTTCAGTCACAATGAACACTACTGAAGTGCTCTTCAAGGCTAAGACCCCCACTTTTTT
>QMSN01000056.1 GCA_003650865.1 Thermoprotei archaeon | reverse complement strand
TTCATTATCAGGTAGCCCAATCCTGGAGCGCCGAACATCTCAGCTGCAACTACACACATCCAAGCAACCCCTATACTCGTCTTGACACCAGTCAGTATCGAGGGAAGGGCGCTTGGAAGGGATACCTTAACGAGTATCTCCTTACCGCCTCCGCCCATGACCCTGACAACCTCGATGAGCGATGTGGGCACATTCTTAAACCCGAAGTAGACGTTTGTAAGTAGTGGGAAGAAGGCACCTATGAATATTATGAACATGGAGGCCTCCAAGTAGGTGGCGAACAAGAGGAGGGCGAATGGAACCCAAGCTATAGGGGGTATGGGCCTCAAGACCTCAACCACGCCGAAGAGACCTCTCTCAACTGACTTAAAGCTGCCCATGAGCATCCCGAGCGGCACGGCGACTGCGAACGCCAACGTGAAGCCCAAGGCTAAGTGCAGGAGGCTTTGAGGTATAGCTGCAGCTATTGCGTGGGAGTTTGCTGCTAAAGCCTCTACAACCCTTGCTGGAGATGGTATTGCGTAGGCGGGCATGAACCTGTAGGTGGAGATGAGGTGCCACACCAGTAGGAATATGAGCACGCCTAGGGTTTCAAGTACGAGGGGTTTCTTCAGCAACGCTATTCACCACGTGGAGGCGTTGTTACTCAACGCCTAGCTGTATAAAGACTACTTAGTCTTGCAGCTCGCTTAACGCCTCTTGGTACACCGAGAAGTCGAAGAGGTCTTCCTGAGTCAAGTGAACTGGTATGTAGCCGAGCTCGTAGTGGACCTCAGCGAACTCCATGACGCTGTCCACTATCAAGTTTAGGTCCGTGGGGAACTCCATGTGAGTTGGGTTCTCAATGTAGGACTTCTCCATTACCATCCTGGTGAAGCTCTCATTGTACTGCCAGTCTCTGCTAAGCCTGGTGGTGGCTATGTCTATGGTTTCGCTGACATTCTCGCTTATGAACTGCTGGGCCTTGATGTGGAGCTTGACTATGAGCACAGCTAGATCCCTGTAATCCCTGATGAACTTGTCGCTTATCGCTACGACGCAGCAGGCATGGTTAGGCCACATCTCGCTTGAGGTCACAACTATCTTTCCCACACCTCTCATCTCGAGGATCTCAGGTGAGGGACTTGGGAGGAGCGCACCATCTATGTGGCCAGCACATAAGCTCTCAACTAACTCCTGAGGTCCACCAGACACCAACACCACATCTACGTCCTCGCCGGGGCCGCCATACGTCAAGCCGTTGTCTTTAAGCCACTTCTTCATGACGGTATCCTGGATGCTACCCGGTGGAAAGACTCCTATCCTACACCCCTTAAGGCTTTGAGGGCCTGTGTAGTTGAAGTCGCTTCTCATCACGAGGGCTGAGCCCATGGTGTTAGCTGGAGCAACGATCTTAGCTATGGGGGCCCCAGTATCAATGGCATGTCCAACCTCAGCTATAACGGGTGTAGCACCAACGTAGACCACGTCTAGAGCTCCTGACATGAACCTCTCCATCTCGGGAGGGCCTGAAGGAAACATCTCCTCAACTATCGTGACGTTGTAGCCCAGCTTCTTAGCCTCCTCCACGATCCAGTTCTTCTCAACAAGTATGAACTCAGCCACTTGGTGAGTTGAAGGTTGATAGCCTATTCTAATAACAACGCTCTGTAGCTGAGAGCTACTAGGGCTTGAGAGCATTAGGTAGGCTAGAGCGCCGATGACGACGACGGCAACCACAAGCCCAATTACGACTACAGAGGTCCTCCCAGCTTCAGACATAATCCAACCCTTAGAATTGAGGTATAGGTATCTTTATATATCTATCGGATACACAAAAGTATACAGACTAAGAAGTGAGGTTACAATTATGTCAGTATACGACTCCCTAGGTTACCAAGCGAAAAGAGTTCTAAGCGCTGCTTTGACGTCAGATGAGAGCTTGGCTTCAAGCCTGAGAGAGTCTCTGCGCGAGCTGGGCATAACTCTATCGGACTTCTCTAGGATGTCGAAAATCCCTCTAAGCACGTTGAAGAAGGTTTTGGCTGCTAGAGGAGGCATAAGCCTCTCAACTCTTAGAGCCATAGTGACAGCTATAAGCAAGCTTGAGGGGAAGCACGTTGAGCCCTTCATAGCTGTAATAGCTGCTGTCACAACGCTCAGTAAGGTTAAGTTAACAGCTCTAAGGCTTCAAGACATGGTGGTTAAAGTTAGGGAGTACGGTGTCTCGACGCTAGATGAAGCCATTAAAGCCTCGCTTAAAGCGCAGTTTGAGGGTGCCGCCGTCATAGTATGCGCGCCCGTCGTAGCCCACTTCATAAAGGACCTAGTCTCAATACCAATAGTAACCTTAGACGTTTGCGAGGAGGACCTTGACAAAGCTGTCAGAGCAGCTGCTGAGAAGCTTACGAGGAGAGTTAAAGTGATGCCATAGCTACGTCAAGCCAATCTCGACAAGCAGTCTTCTAAGCAAGGCGGTAAACCACTCTCTAAACTACCCTTTAATTGCAACTCTTAATGGCGGCAACTAAACACCACTACGACGCTTCTCTGCAGGAGCTTACCAGCTTATCGTACCCCTTTGAACCCCTTCCCTCAGTGGGAGCTTTAAGGGTTGAAGGAAAGCTTTAGATTATCCTGAGGGTAGCTAAGTGCAGGTGGACGAGTTGGATCAAGAGGTTATTCTGGAGAAGCTCCTGAAGGGTGAGGTTAAGCTATACGAGGTTGAGCAGTACGTAAGTGACGTCAATAAGGCCGCGGAGATTAGGAGGATTTACTTGGAGAGGGTCACGGGGGCTCAGCTCAACAACATAGGTTACTTCTCGATGGATCTTAACATAACGGCTAAGAGGAACATAGAGAGCCCCATAGGCGTCGGCCAGATACCCATGGGCGTCGCCGGCCCCCTAAGAGTTAAAGGGGACTACGCCGACGGCGAGTTCTTCATCCCACTCTGCACCAGTGAGGGTGCCTTAGTGGCGAGCGTCAATAGGGGTTGCTCCGCCATAACTGAGTCTGGTGGTGCTAGGGCTAAGGTCATTAGGGACCACATGGCTAGAGCACCTCTCTTCATAACTCCAAGTGTTGAGCACGCCTACAAGCTCGTTAAGTGGGTTGAGGAGAATAGGGGTGAGATCGAGGAGGTCTTCAACAGCGTAGATCCCTTCGTTAAGCTCATAGACGTCCAGCCTTGGGTTGTCGGTAGGAATGTGTGGCTTAGGTTCACCGCCAACACTTTCGACGCGATGGGCATGAACGGCGTGACGTTGGCCTGCGACAAGGTTGGGAGGTTCATTGAGGAGAGGGTTAAGTTCGCTAGAATGCTGAGCTTAAGCGGCAACATGTGCGTCGACAAGAAGCCTAGTGCTGTCAACTGGCTACTCGGTAGGGGTAAGACTGTGGTGGCTGAGGCTGTTATCAAGAGGTCTGTCGTAATGGAGAAGCTCAAGACAACCCCTGAAGACGCAGCTGACGTCTGCATGAGGAAGAACTGGCTTGGAAGCGGCTTAGCCCACGCCTATGGCTTAAACGCCCACGTAGCCAACATAGTTGCAGCAGTCTTCATAGCGACTGGCCAGGACTGCGCTCAAGTAGTTGAGTCGGCTATGGCGATAACCACAGCTGAGGTAACACCTGAAGGAGACCTCTACGTCTCGATAACAATGCCCTCTCTGGAGATAGGAACAGTGGGTGGAGGAACTGGGCTTCCAACTCAGAGAGAAGCTCTAGCCTTAATGGGCTGTGCTGGCCCCGGAGATCCTCCAGGCTCTAACGCTAAGAAGTTCGCTGAAATACTGGCTTCAGCCTGCTTAGCTGGAGAGCTATCGCTCATGTCGGCTTTAGCGGCAGGCCACTTAGCTCAAGCCCACGCGAGGCTAGGTAGAGCAGCTAGGGTTTAGAGGTGCTGGAGGGACACAGATCCCTTAGGGGGCATACGTCGCAGCTAGGGTTCTTAGCTTTACACACCTCTCTACCAAACCTTATCAAGGCTAGGTGGAAGAGGTTCCTCTCGTTAGGCGGCACGGCTGACTCTAGGACAGCTCTAACCTCCTCGTAGCCAGCCCCCCTCTCCACCAAGCCAAGCCTCTTGGAGACTCTAGCTATGTGTGTATCTACTGGTATCACTGGGGCTCCAGCCTTGAAGGCCAGTAGTATGTCGGCGGTCTTGTAGCCAACGGCTGGGAGCTCCATTAGCTTAGCTCTAGCCTCACTCCACCTCAACCTCAACACGTCGTCTAGGCTCAAGCCCGACGAGACTATGCGCTCAGCTATCTCCCTGATCCTAGCAGCCTTAACCCTATAGAGCCCTGCAACCCTCAACGCCTTCTCAAGCTCACGTGGATTAGCCCTCAAGACTCCTTCAGGTGAGAGAAGCCCTCTATCCCTCAAGTTCGCCATAGCTCTCTCCACGTTCCTCCAATTGGTGTTTTGAGATATGATGGTTCCCACTAGGAGCTCGAAGGTGCTCATGCGCTTAAACCTGTCCTCAATGGGCTTCACTTGCTCGTAGTAGCTCCTAACCACTTCAAGCAGCTTATTCAGCAAACTCACAGCAACCGCCCTAAACCTCACTGCTCAATGCTGAGGATATTTGCGCTTCTCTACCGCGCGAATGGAATAATATATAGCACTATATTCTAGATAATACTCGACATTAGGCTTCACATAAGCTGTTGGTCACACAACCATAACTTCATGGGGGATCCCAAGGCCACCAAAAGTAAAGAGTCCAGTGAAACTGTTTTATAGGTGTCCCGCTACACTCTAAAGTAGCTCTGAGGGGAGAGAACGTGATACCTCTATCAATGAAGAGGTATGTAGTGGCGCTATGCCACAACTGCGGTGAACCCAGAGTTGTGAGGATGCCAGCTAGATCCTTCCTATGCTTTAGGTGTGGCTGTAGGAACAGCGTGTCTAAGGTCAAGTTCGTGGGAGCCTCAGACGACATAGATGAGGCCACATACATAGCGAAGAGGGTGAGGCTGGCGAGGCACTGAGCTCACAGCTAGCTTTATACTAAGCGACGGTCACCTAGAGCGCGTCAGACTAGTAGAGGGTGTCTAGGCAGTTGCCAAGTCACTTGATATACTGCTGTGGAGCTAAGGTGAAGGTTGAAGGGATGGAAGTCGAGGTCCTCGAGGACCCCGTAACCACGTATTGTCCTCTAAGCTCTAGGATATATGGAGTTGAGAGGATAGATAGAGAGGCTGTCAAGCAGATCGTGTTGAAGAAGCTTAGGGATAAGGGCTTTGCCTCGGAGAGGAGGGTTTTCACGTCGGAGGTTCTAGTGCCATTCGGCGCCTCTGAGGTAACCATGTCATGCATGAGGAGGGGCTTAGTGGAGTGTGCTGTAACAGTCTGTGAGGGAGTTGGCACAGTTGTGACTTCTAGCCCAGAGCTCGTGCAGATGATAGGCTCCTTCTTGACGGGCATAATCTCCACACACCCAGTGAGCGGTATACTGAGTAGGGTTAAGGGTCTAGGTGGAGTCGTCCTAGACGAGGCGACTGCTAAGATAGATCAAGTCGATGGCGTTAAGCTAGCCGCTCAGATGGGGTTTAAGAGGATTGCTGTAACAGTCGCTGGCTTTAGGTGCTGGGAGATACCTGCTCTAAGGAGGGTTGAGGAGGAGCTTAAGCTGGAGCTAGTGGTTATGGTGGTCTGTACAACGAGGGTTGGCGTGGAGGACTTGAAGAGCATATCCATGGCGGACCTCGTGTGGGCCTGCAACTCCAAGCTAATTAAGGAGAAGCTTGCATCTCAAGCTAAGTTTCAGCTAGGCGTTTCGATACCAGTTTTTGCATTGACGAGTAGGGGTAAAGCAATGCTGCTCACCCACTTAGGGGATCTGGAGGAGCCCATGGTGGCGTTTAGGGCCAAGCTACCCTATGAAGCTCCGGGCAAGGGGCCTAGAAGCTAGAGCTAGCAAGCCTTGAGCAAAGTGTGAAAGTTCTATGAAGAACCTCACACGTAGACTTAGAGGCAACTCCAGACGCTACGAGAGAACCTTACTCTTCTTACCAAAATGCTTTATATACGCTACTCCACTCTATACTTATCTAAAGTCCTGTATTATCGGAAATTGATGTGTGGAGGTATGTGGTAGAATGGTGTTGCTGTCTAAGAAGGGAGCTTCTAAAGCCGCCATAGCAGCCATAGTAGTGGTCATAGTAATAATAGTGGCTGTGGGAGTAGGCCTAATGGTGATGCAGAAGCCAGAAGAGGAGCAGCCTCCAGGTCCCGGCCCAGGCCCTGGCCCTGCTGCGCCGACTAAGGCTTTCCACAAGAGGGTCATATACATAATCAACGACGACGAGACGGCTAGGATAACGCTATTCCAGACGGGTACTGGTGACGTGGCAGCTATACCGATGGAGAGGCTTCAGGACGTTGAGGGCTTAACTATGGATGGATTCGAGTCCGTCATTCAGACGGGCATACCTGAGCCAGCAATGGTGTTCATAGTCCTAAACACCCAGGTTGAGCCCTTCGACAACCCAGT
>QMSN01000055.1 GCA_003650865.1 Thermoprotei archaeon | reverse complement strand
TTAGAGTGGAGGAGGCGCACTCTATCAACATCTTCAGGAGGCGAGTCCAGCCAAGGTCTGGCTGGTGTTAAAACCGTTATTCTGTAGCCCTTGGTTAGCGCTGCGTAGGCGACTTCTAAGAGAAACCTCGAGTCGCACACGGCTGTCCCCACGTACAGGAGGTTGTCCCCAAGCTTAGTGTACGGGCCAGCTATGCTACCTATGGGTGTAACCTCGGCTTTAAGCCTGTGCTTAGCTATTCTCTCAAGCCCTTCAGCTCTAAGCTTCCTCAGCATTTTCACGATCCTGCTAGCGGGCTTAGGCTCAAATACGTCGTATAGAAGGGGCTCGACTAGAGGGTTAGACTCCAGAATGTGGGCTAAGGCCACCTTTAAGGCTTCGTGCGGGCTAAGCCTAAACGACGTGAAGAGAACCTTCAAACCCGACTTTATTACGAGTCCCCCAATAGCCTCTCCCCTCATAGCTAGGGCCAGTAGGGACGACAAGAGCAGAGAGGATTGCTCATCCCTAGTAGAGGGACCAAGGCACTCGTCGTTGTACAGGATTACGCTGAGCCCAGCCCTCTCCCTCAGGAACTCCTTAACCATGAGCTTTAAGAGCTTGGCAGTTGCCTTCCAATCCATTAACTTAGGGTTGTCGCCTAGAGCAAACTCCCTAGTGCCGTAGTACTCAAAGCCCACTCCAGTAATCTTAGAGGGAAGCTCGCCGTAGACTCCTTCAGCTCCATACAGGAATTCTAAGACCCTGAGGAGCCAGGGCAAGACCTTGGGGTAAGCTGTTAGCTCAAGCTTAAAGTTGAGCTTCTTGTCTAAGCGCATGAGCTTGAGGTTGCTGTAGAGCTCAGCTCTCAAGCCGTCTAGGAAGTACTTGCCGTGGGATCGAGGTTCAACGCGTAGATTTATCGTGGTCAGCTCTTCACGACTAGCTGAGGAACACTTAATCCAGTCATAGCTCTCTCCAAGCTTTACGCAGTCCACTCGGCTTTTAACGAAGAGTTGAACCGTGTGGCTGCTTCCAGCTCTAATTCTCAACCTCAGGCTTGATGGCTCCACCTCGCCTCTAATCCTACCAGACCTTTTTAAGAGGAGGAGCACATCTACGAGAAGTATTGTTAACATAGCTAGTGACGCTAAGGCTAAAACTAGATCCCTCAAAGCCAAGCTTAGAAGAATCGTTACAAAGAGCACTACGAGAAACTTGCGGCCTCTACTCATCAACTCAAGGCTTGAAGTCAAGCCTTTGGTACCTCCACCTCTCGCAGAGCTCTCTCCACAAGCTCGCTTGGTGTGACCCCTTCAACTTCATACTCAGGCTTAAGCCTAATCCTGTGGGACAACACCATGAGGGCTACGTCCTTAACGTCGTCTGGTATCACGTATTCCCTACCGCGCATGTAGGCTAGAGACCTACTCCCCTTGTACAGCCATATAGAGGCTCGAGGACTTGGACCCCACTTAATCTCTTCAGCTGACCTCAGCTTACTCACTAAGCTAACTATGTACCTCTTAACTGGCTCTGAGACCTTGACCTTCTTGGCTTCACTTATGGCTAATGAGACTTCCTTGGGCGAGGCTACGGGCTCTATGTTCATCTCGTCTATGTAGTCTATCCTGCTTAGAAGCTCAACCTCCTCATCAACGTCTGGGTAGCTCACCTCAATTCTGTAAGCAAACCTATCGATCTGGACATCGGTCAAGGGATATGTGCCCTCTCCTCCAGTGTATATTTGAGTTGCTAGGACTAGGAAGGGTCTTGGGAGGGGCATGGTCTCCCCCTCTATCGTAACCTGCTTCTCCTGCATAGCCTCTAAGAGAGCTGACTGAGTTCTTGAGGGAGCTCTGTTGAGCTCGTCGACGAGCACTACGTTGGCGAATATGGGGCCCCTCCTTATCTCCCAAGAATCTTTACGCATATTATACACGGCGCAGCCCACAATGTCCGCTGGCAGCAGGTCAGGCGTCATCTGAATCCTCTTGAACTCCCCGCCCATGGCCCTAGCGAAAGCCTTAGCTATTATCGTTTTGCCTGATCCAGGCATGCCCTCAAGCAGCACGTGACCCTCCGATATAGTCGCTATGGCCAGCTTCTCCAGCAAATCGCTTTTGCCGACGATTATCTTTGATACTTCGCTTACGATCTTGTTGATGACCCTGTTCATAGTTGAGGGGCCTCCCGATATATCTTTGATGTGAGAGGGTTTTAGCCTTTGGCCTTCTTCTGTCGGGCCTTAAGCTTCCACAAGGCTAGCGCTATGGCTATTGGGATCACGTACCTGAGCTCGTAGGACGAGAAGACTTGTAGAGCACTGTTTATCCAAGACCTCAACAAGCTCGATGGTGACATAGCCCAGTGGGAGCAGTCAATTAAAACCGTTCTATTCTCAATAACTGCACGTATAAACTCCACGTTGTCCCTTTCAAGTATCATTGAGTTTATGAATATGCTGGGATCTGAGATCACAACAACCCTCCCGCCTCCATCAAGCTCCACTACGCATGCTACGCTGAACGGCCCTCTCGGCTCCTCCTCATCAAGCTCACGGTTTCCATTTAAGTCTAAGAAGCTGAACTCACTTGAGGCTAAGACTACCTTGCAGTTTGAGTTTTCAGTTATCACTGTACTGGCCATGTTCAACAAGACCTCCTCATAGGGCTCCTTCTCGACGTCGCCTCCTCCTTGGGCGTTAAAGGCTACTGGGAGCTCGCGGCTCTTACCCTTCATGAGGGGGTCTAGTAGAAGATCCCTAGATATCCTAATCTTTAGGTCTAACTTATCGAGTAGGTTGTTAGCGGATCCGAAGTCATCAGCCACAACTAGCAATCCCCCGCTGTCTAGGAATCTTTTGACTGCATATGCGAATTCTTGAGAGAAGCTTAGCGATGGCCCTATTATGAGGAGTGCGCTGCTGCTAGCATCGTACATCGTTAGCTCATCTACGCTTTGTAACGGCGTCGCGTCGAAGAGCGACGTGAAGGTGCTCAGCCCATTCCAGTAGGGGTTCTCGAGGTGGAAGTCTTCTTGAGGTGGGCTTACCCAGACAGCTATGAGGGCTACGAAGATGCCCGCTACAAAGCCTAAAGCCAGGTACTTCTTCATCAAGCTCCCTCCAAGGCCCTCTTAAGTTCATCAAGAATCCTGTTGCACTCAGCTTCGTCTACGCTCTTCCCTCCATAGACCTGTTCTTCAAGTTTCATGCTGAGCTCTTTAAACAGGGCATAGGCATCCCCAAGCTTCTGAGAGACCTTCTTCAAGTACTCTCTCACGGTGTCTGAGGGCTCCATGCTAACTCCAGTATGCCTCTCAACTATGCTAACGGCTTCTCGATAGTAACTGGGCCCCCTAAAGCTCTCCCCTATTTCCCTAGGCTTAACCTCAGCCTCCTTCATGGCCTCCTTGAGCTCATACCCCTCCACACTCCTCTTGAGGCCTTCACCCCTAAGTTTCTTTAAGCTGAGGTAGAGGAGGACAGCGACAACTGCTGTTAGTGAGGACACCATGAGTACGTTCACGTTGAATATGGCAACTTTAACTTGAGCTCCACGAGCCCAGCAGTAGGGTGGAGGAGCCCTGAGGATTACGTACTGAGTACCTGTTGGGCATAGGAGGCCGAAGCTAAGGCTAACCCTAAAGCTGCCATTGATGTCGGTGAGAGATGTGCTCACTTGATCCATGTAAAGAGCCTCCACAGTGACGCCCTCAACACCAGACCCATTGAGCATCACTCTGCCCTCAACATCGAATGGAACCCCTCCTAAGACGACTTCGGGATGCACAACGTCTATGTAGAGGGGTTCCCTAATGACGATGAGCTCCAGTGAAGTGGCTACAGGTCTCCACTCCTTAAAGCCCTTAAAGCTCACCACCACACTGTAAACACCTTCTTGAGCATTAGGTGGGATCTCAACTTCTGCATTGAAAAAGCCGTTTTCATCAGCTCTTACCGTGAAACACCTGTCAAAGGCCTTAATGAGCAGAGAGGCATCGCCAAGACTTATCTTCCCCCTCAAGGAGACTTTGCCACCTGGTAAGGCCACGCGCTTAGATAGGTAAGCAGTAATATTGGTCTTTAAGCTGAGGAGCTCTACCAGAACTATGTTTGACCTAGCAAAGCTGTAGACCCCGACGTCGAGGCCTCTAGGCATGAATATGGCGTAGACCAGCAGGTAGGGCTTATACACGTAGGGTATTCCAAATGCCATCCTGAAGTAACCATTACTGTCAGTTTGAAGAAAAGTGCTATGTCCATCCACGTAAATCTCTACAAGTCTTCCAGAGAGCGTCTCATTGAGACTCGTTAAGTAGCCCTCAATTATTATTGAGGAGCCTATCCAAGCCTTGTCCTTATCGACTGTTACGTTTAAGTACACGGGCTTTAGCTCTTCATAATACTTTTCGATGGCATTTTGGATTTCATCGTAGAGGCTCTCTAAATCGCTGTAGTAATCTTCGAGGAGGATGTGTATCGGGTCTACGTCGAGGCTCGCTCCGCTAAGTAGTTTAGACAGGTAGATTGACGTAACTTCAGCGTTTATCAGTGTCAGGTTTGCCTTAGCGAGGTCTCTGAAGCCCTCTACTACCTCTATGAGGCTCTCATTGAGCATCAGCTCGTTGAGGAGGCTTCGGGCTAACTCTATGTCCTCTTTGACCTCTGACAGCTCAACAGTTAAGTTGCCTAGCAGGGAGTAAAATCGATCCGCCAGCTCCTTGACATTTGGGGGGTAATAAGCTCTAGCTAAGACTTGAAGAGAGAGATTTGCTTCACTAAAGTTCTCCACTAGTATGGAATTTACGAATTTGCTGAAGACGTCCTCAAGCAGGGGTATTGATGGGAGTTCATGGCTTAACTCCTCTGGGTTTAAGTGTCTAGGTAGCTCGTCTGAACTGGCTTTAGCTACTGGCGTGTATAATAAAGCTATTAGAAGTACCATCATGACACTAGCTGAGAGGCGCAACCCCTAGAACCTCCATCACTCGTAGGGCGACTATCAGGAGGAACAAGAAAAGTAGTGTGATGGCTACTGGGTCTCTAACCCTAAGCCTAGGCCTCAGAATGGCCTTAGCTGCGAAGTACTCGAGGGTAAAGAGGGAGACGTAGACGTCAAGCCTAATCTCGCCTAGAGCTGCGAGTGTGGGGGTTGTCAGGGCCATGAGGATCCCTAGGACTAGGGCAAACATGAAGTTCTTGTCGGGGGTCAACCTCAAGCCACCTCCAGC
The DNA here is from genome assembly GCA_003650865.1 of Thermoprotei archaeon. Lineage (GTDB taxonomy): Archaea > Thermoproteota > Methanomethylicia > Nezhaarchaeales > WYZ-LMO8 > QMSN01. Next base: position 1,361 of record QMSN01000055.1, on the reverse strand, counting down.
GTAACTCTCCTCCACCCCTTCTCCTCAACCTCTGAGGACACGTATACGGGCCTCTTAAGCGCTGAAGCTGCTAAGCAAGCGGTGACGCAAGCCTCTAGGCTTCCGAGAACCCTCTTAAACCTACTAGGTGCTCTACGGCCTCTAGGTCTCTTTAGCTCAACTCTTATGTAGCCAGGGCCTTTAGCAACCCTAACTCCACTGCAGAGCTCGGCTAGGTCTACGAGAACCGTTGACACAGCGTCTTCTAGGCTTGTGGAAGGGTACTCTCTAGCTAAAGCTGATGCTGGAGGTATTAGGACTAGGTAGGGTTGCCCCTTAAGCTCGACTACTAAGCTTCGAGGCTTAGAGTCCACGTTTGGTGGTTCAGCCTTTGATGAGGGTACGTAGACGTAAACTAAGCCGTCTTCATGAGCCACGTAGTAGCCCCTCTCAGATAGGTCTAGCTCCTCGAGCAACCCCTCTAAGCTCAGCATGGCCCCCTCAAGTAAACCCCTAACAGCTGGCTTTGGCACGGGGTTTATCGGGGTCAAAGCCATAACTGCTCCTAGGATCATGATGCTCACGCCAAGGGCGGTTAGGGGGACGTTAGACATTATGAAGTAGAAGAACGGCGTTACAGTAGCTCCAAAGGCTAGAAGCGATATGCCTAAGCAGTTGTACCTCTCCAAAGACCTACACCCCATGCTTCAGCTTGTGGTACAAGTACTTCCTAAAGGCAGCTCCAAGGGCTAAAGCCACTGTTAAGACGCTGAGAGCAGCCACTACAGGATCAAGCCTGATACCCCAAGGGGTGTAGTTTAGAGCTAGCCCTGTAAGTGGGACTAGAGCTAAGCTGAGCCCTATGGATAGAGCTACTCTCTCTAATTGAGATAGGTCGTGCTCTTTGGGGTATAGGAGCTCTATGAGGGATGCTCCCGGCAGGTACAACACGAATATCGAGCCCAATGCGTACCTCAAGTAGATGAATGGCGTGATTTGGGGGAAGACGTATATCGTCAATATGGTGAGGATCACTATGAATGTGAGCAGCCAGAACCACGTGCACCTAGAGCTCGTCAAGTATGAGGTGAATCTTCTAGGGGGTTCGGGATCCATTAGGTCCACTAAGCCTTTCATTTTCAGCTTGTGTAGAGCCCTTGCAGCCTCGTAGTCCTTAAAACCCTTCCTCACAGCTCGTGAGACCACGTCCTGTACGCTGACTTCACGCCTCTCATCGATGACGTCAAGTAGGAGCTTGCACTTCTCATCGAGCTCCTCTATGGTCCTGGTGGAGCTGTCACGTTTAGCCAAAGCTGGAGGTACCTCCCATGGTACTTAAACTGCATGGTCTCCTCGTCGAGGATCCACATCTCGAATATCAG
>QMSN01000054.1 GCA_003650865.1 Thermoprotei archaeon | reverse complement strand
GAGGAGGTCACTGACGACGTCATAGACGACCCAGAACACTCAGCTGTGTGGGTTCAATCAGAGAATAAGCTTCACATGGCTAGAGCCATACTAAGCTTACTCGTGTGAGTGAAGGATAATGCTCAAGGCTGGTATAGCCATAGTGTGCTCTAAGAGCGACCCAGCCAGCATGAACATAAGGTCTAGGCTGCTAGAGAACTTCAACTTTAAGCCGTCAGGCGAGGATGTCCATGGAGAAGAGGTCTATAGGTGGGGCGACGTAGCGATAATTACGTTTCCTCGTGAGACCATATATCTAGACGAGGTCGAGCAAGTCGTTGAGGCATCAGGTGTGATATTCGCATCGAGGCATGCAGCTGAGTCAGGAATGCCAGCATTCTTAGCTCATACACCTGGCAACTGGACTGATGAGGCCCTCTATGGAGGTAGGCCTAGAAGCGTGTGCATAGCGATGCCCCTACACTTGAGAAGCTCGATACTAGCTCTCGAGAGGCTGAGGATTGAGAGGGGGTTTAGCGAGTGGAGGTGTGGACTTGAGGTTACGCATCATGGTCCCTACTTGGAGAGGACCCCCGCCATGTTCATTGAGCTCGGCAGCACCCCCAACGAGTGGGCTAACAGTAAAGCGGCTCTCGTCGTGGCTGAGGCAATAGTTGAAGCCCTTAAACCTCAAGAGGGGCCCGTCGCAGTGGGTTTTGGAGGACCTCACTACGCCCCTCAGTTCACCAAGATACTCCTCAGAGATGGCCTAGCCTTCTCGCACATAATCCCCAAGTACGCCTTCCCCCACGTGTCTAAGCGGGAGATAGTGCAGGCTGTCGAGAGAAGCGCTGTGAAGCCCAGCTTAGCGTTAATAGACTGGAAGAGCCTTAAAGCTGGGGAGAGGCAGCTAGTCCTAGATGCTTGTAGAGAGCTTGGGCTTGAGGTCAGAAAGGTCTAGCGTAGAGGACGTTGAGGAGTTGTAGGAAGAAAATTATAATAGAAGCCCTAAGCGTAGTGGAGACAACACGCGGGGTTAAGCCTTGAAGTTGAAGGAGTCTCTCGGAGGAGCATGGAAGGACGTGTGGAGAGTGCTTAAGGTAGCTCGTAGACCGGGTAGGAAGGAGTTCACGTTAATGCTGAAGGTGTGTAGCCTAGGCCTCCTCATACTCGGGGTCTACGGCTTCATCATCCTGTACGTGTCATTCATCTTCCTAGCCTCTGGGGCGCCTTAGAGGTGGTTTAAGTGTCAACTCAAAAATCAGGCTTCTACTTGGTTAGAACCACGATAGGTCAAGAGAGGAGCGTGGCCATGATAGCCGAGAGCAGGGTTAAGAGCCTAGGCCTGCCCATAAAGGCCATAGCCGTCATAGAGGGCATGAAGGGCTACATACTCGTTGAGACCGATAGACCGGACCTCATGGATAAGGCCTTCTCCGGAATTAAGCACGTTAAGGGCTATGTGAGCAGGAGGGTTACCTATAAGGAGATAGAGTCATTTCTCGTGCCGAAGCCCTCCATCGAGGGCATGGAGGTGGGCGACGTAGTGGAGATCATAGCTGGACCCCTCAGGGGGCTACGTGGAACCATAACGAGGGTTGACAAGGGCAAGGAGGAGGTAACCCTCGAGCTCCACGAGACCAGTTATCCACTTCCAATAACTGTTCACGGCGATTACGTGAGAGTTGTCGAGAAGGCTAAGAAGGTGAGCTAGACATGCCCCAGAAGAGCGTTAGGTTCATAGTTGAGGGCGGAAGGGCCACGGCTGGACCACCCATAGGCCCAGCACTAGGCCCTGTAGGGCTAAACGTCATGGCCGTCGTCAACAAGATAAACGAGTTGACCAAGGAGTTCGCGGGCATGAGGGTGCCAGTTGACGTGATCTACGACCCAGACACCAAGGAGTTTGAGGTTAAAGTCGGCATACCGACGACAGCCGCTCTCCTCCTGAGAGAGCTTAAGGCTGAGAAAGGCGCTACAAATCCAGCTAAGGAGAGCATAGGCAACTTAAGCATTGAGCAGGTGATTAAGGTAGCACTGGTGAAGAGGCCTAATCTACTCGCTAAAACTCTTAAAGCTGGAGTTAAGGAGATACTTGGAACCTGCTTGAGCTTGGGGATAAGGGTTGAAGGCAAGAACCCCAAGGTCGTCCAGAAGGAGATAGATCAAGGGGTCTACGACGAGATAATGTCTAAATACGAGGCTGAGTGGAAATGAAGGCAGCTTTAAACAACATCATTGAGGCCCTCGAAGAGGCTAGGAGAAGCTCGAAGAAGAGGAACTTTGAGCAGACGTTTGAGCTCATAGTGGCCTATGAGGGGCTAAACCTAAGGGATCCAGCCAACAGGATCAACGAGGTGCTGGCGCTACCCCACTCGATTAAGGGTAGAGAGGCTAAGATATGCGTATTTGCTGAGGGCGACCTAGCCCTCAAGGCCAAGGAGGCCAAGGCAGACTTGGTCCTCGGCAAGGCTGACATACAGAAGTGCCAGGCAGATAGGAAGTTCGCTAAGAAGCTCGCTAAGACCTACGACTTCTTCCTAGCTCAAGTAGACCTCATGCCCCTAATAGGCAGAACCTTAGGCCCTCTCCTAGGGCCTAGAGGTAAGATGCCTACACCTGTTCCTCCAACTATGGATCTCACAGGGATGCTCAACAGGTTTAGGAACTCCATAAGGATTAGGATAAGAAACAACCCCGTTGTGCAGTGTCCAGTAGGCGTTGAGAGCATGAGCAACGAGGAGGTAGCGGAGAACATAAAGGCTGTCCTCGACTTCCTAAAGGAGAAGGTTAAGCACCCAGCTAAGATAAGCAGGGCCTACGTCAAGCTTACGATGGGTCCTCCGGTTAAGCTCGACGTGAGGTGATGATGTTGGCCATACAGGTACTCAAACCATTGGAGAGAAAGAGGAAGCTCGTAGATGAGCTCATAGAGCTCATGAGCAGCTACAAGACGATAGCCCTAGCCGACATAACTGGGCTTAGAGCCCTCCAATTTCAGAGGCTTAGGGCTAAGTTGAGGGGCATGGCGGCAGTCAAGGTGGCCAAGAACACGCTGATAAGGAGGGCTCTAGACGAGCTGAAGGAGAAGAAGGGCATTAACCTAACGCCTCTGAAGGACTACCTGCAGGGGCAGATAGCCATAGTTGCTACGGATCAGAGTCCCTTCGAGATCTACAACTTCTTAGAGAAGAACAAGGTCCCAGCTAAGGCCAAGCCTGGCGACATAGCAGTCAAGGACATAGTCCTAACAGCTGGAAATACTGGTTTGACCCCCGGCCCTGTCTTGAGCTTATTCAAGAAGTTTAAGGTGCCAACAAGGATCGAGGAGGGCTCGATATATGTAGCTAAGGACACGTGCGTGGTTAAGGCTGGCGAGCCCATACCAGCTGAATTGGCAGACCTACTGACTAAGCTTGGCATAGAGCCCATGGAGGTAGGCCTCAGGATAAAAGTCGCCTACTCTGAGGGGCTCGTCTACAAGGCCGATGACTTGAAGATAGACTTCGACGAGTATAGGAGAAGGCTTGCTGAAGCCGCCTCTAATGCCATAGCCCTAGCCGTCAACGCCACATTCATAACTCCAGAGAGCGCGCCTCTCATCATCGCTAAGGCGGCCCTCGAGGCTAAGAGCTTAGCTATCAACGCCTGCTACCCGACGGCTGACAGCATAGGCTACATCCTAGCTAAAGCGCATGCACAAGCGTTAGCCTTGAGCAGCGTGGTGAAGCTAGAGGGTTGAGCAGTAAAAATTTATAAATCGGGTGGTGAATGCTTACCAGCAAGATAAAGGGGGTCTTGATCGGGTTGGAGTACGTTTATGCTGCTCTGCTACTTCATCAAGCAGGTAAAAGCGTGACTGAGGAAGCTGTCAAGGCGGTGCTTCAAGCCGCTGGGATAGAGGTCGACGAGGTTAGGGTAAAGGCCTTGTGCGCCGCCCTCAAGGAGGTCAACATAGACGAGGCCATTAAGGGAGCTGTCGTCCCAGCAGTAGCTCCAACAGCTGCTGCTCAACCCACGACGCCAGCTCAAGCACCAGCTGAGGAAAAGAAGGAAGAAAAGGAGGAAAAGAAGGAGGAGGCAACTGAGGAGACCATAGCTGAGGGGCTCAGCTCGCTATTCGGCTAGCGCGTTAAGTGGTTCAGCGACCTCCACCACTACACGTTTAACTAAAAACATCTCACTCTGAAGTCAAGGGTAGAGGGAAGATGAGCGTATCAGAGGAGGAGTATAGGCTCAAGTTTTTCTTGGAGAACGGCTTTAAGAGGAGGAAGTGTAGGGTCTGCGGCTCCTACTTCTGGACTCTAGATCCCAGTCGAGATGTTTGTGGAGATGCTCCATGCCAAGACTACACGTTCATAGGTAGAGGCATCAAGCCTGAGGCCGACGTCTCCTATGCTAGGAGGCTCTTCCTCGACTTCTTTAGAAGCAAGGGCCACGAAGTGCTATCTCCATACCCCGTAGTCGCTAGGTGGAGAGACGACATATATCTGACCATAGCCAGCATAGCCGTCTTCCAGCCATTCGTAACTGAGGGTGTAGTTCCACCTCCAGCTAACCCACTAGTCATATCTCAGCCCTGTATTAGGCTCGTGGACATAGATAACGTCGGGCTCACAGCGGGCAGGCACTTGACGATCTTCGAGATGGGAGGGCACCACGCCTTCAACTACCCAGACAGGGAGGTGTACTGGAAGGAAGAGACCGTTAGGTTGTGCCACGAGTTCTTGACAGAAGTCGTCGGAGTTGAGGATGAAGAGATAACGTACAAGGAGGACTTCTGGGTTGGAGGTGGCAACGCAGGGCCCGACGTCGAGGTGTGCGTAGGAGGCCTCGAGCTTGCAACGCTTGTCTTCATGTGCTTTAAGGTTGTGGGCGAGCAGTACGTGAAGATGCCGATGAGGATCGTCGACACGGGCTACGGCATTGAGAGGTTCGCTTGGTTTATGAGCGGCAAGCCAACGGCGTTCCACGCCATATACGGCGACTTGATAGACAAGATATGTAGAGAAGCCGGTGTCGTAGAGCCCGACCGCGAGCTTCTAGTCAAGGTGGCTAAGGCATCAGCCCTCATGAGGGTTGAAAGAGGTAGAACCGTCGATGAGCTTAGAAGAGAGCTCTCAGAAGTTACAGGGGTCCCTCTCAAGGTCATCGAGGGCGAGATCGTGCCTATGGAGAGGGTATTCGCCTTAGCCGACCACGCGAAGTGCATAGCGTTCATGTTGGCTGACGGCGTCGTGCCGTCAAACGTGGGCGAAGGCTACTTGGCCAGGCTCGTCATAAGGAGGGCTTTAAGGCTATGCGGAGCCCTAAACCTTGAGGGCTACCTCCCCAAGCTAGTCGACGAGCAGCTGAGAATATGGGGATTTGACTACCCCAAGCTTCTGAAGGCTAGGAGCACGATACTGGAGATCGTGGAGCTCGAGGAGGAGAAGTTCAAAGGGACTCTGGGTAGGGGCAGGGGCTTGGTGGCCAAGGTGGTCAAGGGCTTGAAGGAGCCCAAGATGCCCGTTGAAGCCCTACTCCAGCTCTACGACTCTCATGGGCTTCCACCGGAAGTTGTTAGAGATGAAGCTAAGAAGCTGGGAGTTGAGGTTGAAGTGCCAGACAACTTCTATGGGCTAGTAGCCAAGCTACACCAGTCGGCCTCGAGGGAGGCTGAGGAGGAGCTTAAGGTTGACGTGTCTGGGCTCCCTCCAACCAAAGCCCTCTACTACGACGATCCTTACAGGTTCACCTTCGAGGCCAAGGTCTTGAGGAGTGGAGAGGGCTTCGTGGTCCTAGACCAAACTTGCTTTTACCCTAGGGGTGGCGGGCAAGAGCCTGATAGGGGTTTCCTGCTCTTCAACGGCTCGAGGGTTGAGGTTGTAGATGTGGTCAAGGTGGGCGACGTAGTGATCCACATGGTCAACGGGAGCGTCCCTGAGGGAGCCAACGTTAAGGGGGAGGTGGACGTCGAGAGGCGTCTCGAGCTCATGAGGCACCACTCAGCGATCCACGTGCTTCTAGAAGCTGTGCGTAGGCTTGTGGGTAGCCATGCGTGGCAAGCTGGAGCACAAAAGTGGCCTGATAGGGCACACATAGACATAACTCACTACAAGCAGCTGAGTGAAGAGGAGGTAACGAGGATTGAGGACTTGTCAAATCAGGTTGTGTTGAAGAACCTGCCTGTAAGGGCCTTCTTCTTGGAGAGGGAGAAGGCCGAGAAGGCCTATGGCTTTGAGATTTATCAAGGCGGCGTTGTGCCCGGAAGAATGGTTAGAGTCGTCGAGATCGAGGGGTGGAACACTCAGGCTTGTGGAGGCACTCATGTAACGTCAACAGGTGAGATAGGGCTGATAAAGATAGTTAAGGTGGACAGAATTCAAGACGGCATCTTGAGGTTTGAGATTAAGGCTGGGAGAGCAGCTTTACAGTACGCTAGAGAAGTCGAGGGCAAACTGAGGGAAGCAGCGAAGACTCTGCGCTGCTCACTTGAAGCATTGCCTGAGGCTGTCAGCAAGGTGAAGGCTGAGGCAAAGGCCTTGAGAAAGGAAATTGAGAGGCTTAAGGCTAAGATGCTGGAGGCCATGGTGCCCACGATCTTAAACGAGATGAATAGGAGGACTCCTCCAATAGCTTGCTTAGAAGTAGAGGACATGGGCT
>QMSN01000053.1 GCA_003650865.1 Thermoprotei archaeon | reverse complement strand
ACCATTGAATTGCCTCGTTGGTTGCACTACTTGTCAGAACACTTGTCCTCAACACGCCATAAGCTTTCCACCACTATCTTACCTCCACAAGCTGATAAAGAAGTACAGGGTGATTCAACGAAGTAGGGAGGAGCTCTTGGCTAACAGGGAGAGGTATGAGGCAAAGCTTTGAGTGACCATGGAGTTGAGGAAGAGGATCCATGAACCCTAAGTCTTCAGAAATGGGAGAAGAGGCGATGATGGCTGCTCGAGAAAAACGCGTGTACAAGGCGTACATTGCGGCCGTGAAGCAGAGAGCTACTAAGTAAAGGCCTCAAAACCTTCAATTAATGCCGTTAAAAGCACCTGAAGGTCTGCATCGTTAACATTGTGTGCCGAGGTCAATAACAGAGGAGGTGATCGCAGCTTTCTACTACGTCATTCAAGTCGTCTATGACCTTGCAGATCTCGCTTAACATCTCCCTCGTCAACCCCCTTGCTTTAAGGGACTTGTTGAGCACGAGGATCTCCACCCCGCTTGAGTGAGCCGTATAGAGCAAATCCTCGAAGCTCACCTTACCGTCTCTCTGGCCTCTGAGAGAGCAGTAGACGCCATCCTCCACCAGCAGGATCGAGGCCTTGACTCCTTTGTCGACGAGCGCTAAGGCTGTGTACAGGCCTCCTAAGGGGTGCTCGAATGTGTAAGGGGGCTTTGTGATGATTATCAATACCCTCTTGGAGTTACCTTCCTCACTTGCCAATTGTTATCACCACATCAGCACTCTTTACGTGCTCAGCAAAGTAGTGAAGGGGTTCGAAGCTCGAGCCCTCAACTACGTCCTCAAGAGAGTAGCCTCTTGCAGTTGCGCACCTCATGCAGGCCACAACCTTAACGCCCCTGCAGGCTAGCTGAGCTATCTTCTCCTCAATGTTCGCAAACTCCCTAGGTTTCTGCCCTTTCTTCACACAATGGACTCCATCCATGTAGAGGAAGAGGATCACTTCAGCCCCTCTTTCGAGGGCCTTCTCCGCTATCTTTACAGCTACTTCGGAGTGCTCGAAGGTGTAGGGTCCCAGTAATAGCTTAATTACAACTTTCAAAGTTGCCACCTACAAGACCAAGACCTTCTTCATGCAGAGGGCCTTCTCAACGAAGTTGCCGTAGAAGTCCCTGGGGATCTTGACTCCTTCTATTAAATCATCGATCCTCAAGCCCCTAACCCTTAGATCCTCTCGTGAGACCTTGACCTCGCCCCTCTTGGCAAGCTTAGACACCAAATGCTCTACAGGGTTACCGCGTACAGCAGCGTAGACCCCACTACTAGCGAGGTAGAGCGCGACAGCCTTTGAGGCAAAGAGCTTGAAGGCCTCGCTATAAGACAAGTAGTAAGGAGGGCTGAGGGCCAATATCAGGATCATGAAGACCACTATTCTAGTGGTGAAGAGAGCACGGCATTAAGCTTTTCACGAGCCTCCTTAAACCTCGGCTGTTCCATCAACGGCCTGCACATCGACAGCTTAGCCTCGCCTGATAGAAGCTTTGCAGCGAATGCCATGCAGTTCTGCTCTCCGCAAGCCCCGCAATTCGTCTTTGGCAAAAGCCTGTAAACGCTCATTATGTTGAGCTCTCTCCTAGCCTTGAGCTCCTCCTCGTTCGGCTGCCCCCTCTTTGAGGCGAGGTCATGGGCCTTGGATATCAGCCTCAGGAGCTCGCTCAATATCTCTTTGGCCCTGCTTTCACTCTCGACCTTCACCACGCAGACCTTGCCAGAAGAGTACATCGAGATCATCTCATCTCTTGTCGTCGTGAATGTCAATACGCCAAGGGGCTCCAAGTACTTAGAGCTCTTGAAGTGCAAGTATAGGTACGGTAGAACCCTCTCAAGAGAGGCGTTTATCTCGGCTATCACCCTGAGTTTCGTGGAGTCAGCAATGCAGGGAAGTATGCGCTTGACCTCAAAGCTCAAAGGCTTAGAGGGCTTTTTGCGGATGCCAACGACGTCTTGTAAGACGTCTAAGGCGTTTATGAAGCTGAAACCCCTCCTGACCCCCACGACCTCGAGAAACAAGTCCTCAACGTCTTTAGAGGATAGCATTAGGTCGGGTGAGCATAAAAGAGCCTTATTGTAGCCTAGCACCAACAACCTCTTCAACTCGTCAATTAGCGATTTCAAATTACCCCTCTCAACTCTCAGGACGTCTAGTTGCCTCGGAGTCACCTCATAGATGGCCTTAAACTCGCTCAAGACGTTCTCATCATGTCTCGACGTTGTTAAGAGTACTATTCGCTCGTTGGTGTAGACCCCAGCTGCGTGTATGACGAGCTCGTCAAGCGAGCCGACGAGCTTACCCGCCTTCTTTAACTCACTCAAGACGTTTGGCCCTACAAAGAAGAAGAGGAAGGAGTACCCCTCAGCCTCTTTCAAGCGGTGCTTGAGGTCTTCAAGCTCATCTACGGCCTCAACCTGAACCTCCTCGTTAATGAAGCACTTAACAGCTTGACGGAACTCGTCGAGTAAGTCTTCGTACTCACGACGAACGAAAACGGTTAAGATTACGGATCCCCCCTTCCATAATTCATAGACATGAATTCGCTTCGTGGCTTCCTCTATAACTCTCTTGAGCCCCTCTTAGTGGGAACCTTGCCCGAGGACACCACTTGGTCGTTTATGACTGCTGGCGTCATCAAGACCCCATACTCATCGGCTTCGTCTGAGAGAGCTGAGAGCTTGACCACTTTGACCACACCGCCATACTCCTTGGCAATCTCCTCTACAGCCTTCTCAGTAGCCCTGCACTTAGCGCAAGGCGGCTCGCTGTGGAATAATTTAACGACCTCCGTATCTATCACCTCTTTTTTCGTCAAATCACGATATTTCGATATTATTATATAAAGCTTTCTCGCTAGACGATTCTAGACGTCAAAACGTATCGACATATTTAAATATAGCGAAGCAAACTCTTGACGTGAAGGCCATGAGTGGGGACGCTGTGGGTGAGACCAAGGTCAAGATATTAAAGGCCCTAGCGGATCCAACGAGATTGCAGATATTGGAGCACTTGAAGGATGGAGAGAGATGCGTCTGTGAGCTAATCCCAGCTGTTGGTAAGGCTCAATCAACCACCTCCAAGCACTTGGACATCCTTTATGACGCTGGAATAGTGGATAGGAGGGTCGAGGGGAGGAGGACTCTCTACAGGGTCAAAAACCCCAAGGTATTCGAGGTGCTGAAGCTCATCGAATCCATAGCCCTCGAGGAGTTGATGAGAGTTGCTAGGGCCCTCGAAGAAATGAAGAAACTCACCGAGCAGGCAACTACTTCGTAAAGCTATAGCACTTGGATAAGCACGAGGCTCCATGACAACTGAGGCTCTTCTAGTTGATACTACGCATTAAAATTTCTTTAACAATTTGAGCTCCGAGATGACTATTAATTCTCAAGCTTGGTCTTCAACATCCCTTGCATAACTAGCACTCTTAGTGTCAGAGGCAGCTTCGATAAGCCTAAATAAAATGTTCATCAGATGCAAGTAATAACTGTAATACTGATAAGGAAAGCTGAAGGCGACGTAGAACAGCCCCTTCAACAGCTTCTCCATAACTTACCATCAAAAGCACAACTTCATTAACAGCAAAATAATCAACAATGAAGATAAAGAAGTATAGATTTACAAGGACGATATACTATTGTAGTTGTATAATTGATGCCGTCGCTCTACAGCCTCCTTATGCTCGTTAATGCATAGATATTCAGTGATCTTGTGGCTTTGAGATCCTTCACGTGTTTCCTTCATGACTCTCTTACGGCATTTATGGTTAAGAAACTTATTGCTAAATTGTTTAGGTTTTCATGCCTTGAAAACTCTCCTCTTCGCAACAGACCAGTAACTATAGAAGGCAAGCCATAAAGATATCAACACTAAGACAATTAAGTATACTGGCTTAGCACTCCTCCGACAGAATCCTCGATACCATAAAGGTTACTGCTATTACGCATGCTATTATGTTTATGATATAGGCTCTCTTCTGCCAACCATACTTCTTAATGGTGATTATGGCTTGTAGCACTGCATAACCCCCCTAGTCCTAACAATAATCTTGGAGCCTCGTCTTTAAAACCAGCAAAACCCTTTAACGTCGCAATTACCTCCTCACCTTCTTTAAGGCCTAGCTTCTCCAATGGCTTCAAAGCACCTTTTTGTATAGCTTTCAAGTACTACCTTTCTCAGCCTCATAGTACTCTCCAGCGCTCTAGCAGGATCACTGGAATACGCCAACTTGACTGAGACCTCGCCCGGGCTACACTCAAGCAGGTACTCTATAACTATGTCTAAGCTCTTCGGATCAGAATGCCTCCTGTAAACCTCTATTTTCAATGTGGCATTTGACTTTGTGTTGGGATTGTGATAAGACTCTTTCGTGGTATTGTCTATATATTTTATATATATTGTGATTGGCTCTATAGAATATTGCGGGAATCTATATATACTATGTTGTTCGAGTTTCTCTTGGAGGTAGGAGCATGATGCTTATTGACCGGCGGGGTTTGGGGAAGGTGAGTGTGGTTTTAGCGGTGGTGATAGTTGCTGTGCTATTGACTTCTGTCGTCTACGTTCTTCAGCCTAAGGTGGTGGAGATTCATCTTTCAGGGTCTACTACTCTTTATCCTCTCGCTACAAAGTGGGCAGAGGAGTACATGGAAAAGTACCCTAACTATAGGATTGATGTAGCTGGAGGTGGCTCTGGCAAGGGCATTAGTGATGTGGCGCAAAACCTCGTAGAGATAGGCATGTCCTCACGGTGCCTGAAGAGTGAGGAGCTCGAAAAATATCCTTCGTTGATTCCCATCCCTGTTGCTCACGATGCGGTAATGGTTATCGTAAATTCTGGGAATCCTGTGCTCAGCAAATTGCTGGAGGAGGGTATTTCAAGGGAGGCTCTCATCAAAATATACGTTGAGGGTTCTCTTAAGAATTGGGAGTACGTTGCCGGTATTGATCTAGATGGAGATGGATATATAGACTATAATGAGACTCACGCATTAAACCCTGAAACAGGTCTCCTTGAGTACATGCCTGACGGTTACAGGTTTTCTGCAAGCTATGAGATCCATCCTGTCACAAGAAGTGAGGCGTCTGGAACAGCAGAAACATTTGCTGAATTTCTTGGAGTGGATCAAGAAGATCTCAAGGGTGTAGGTGCTTCTGGCAATCCAGGTGTTCTTCAAGCAGTGAAGAATAATCTGCTTGCAATAGGGTATGTAGGTCTTGCCTTCGCTTTTAAGGAAGGAGTGCACGCCATACCCATTGATGCCAACAATAATGGCGTTATTGAGGAGCATGAACGTGTTGATAGCGAGGCTCATGTGGCTAGTCATATAGCTGACTATCCAATCTCGAGAACCCTGTTCTTCGTGGTCAATGGTGAGCCTCCCAAAGAGGTAGCTGACTTCATCCACTGGTGCCTAACAGAAGGACAGAAGTATGTAAGCGAAGTTGGCTATGTCCCGCTCACACCAAGCGAAGTTGAGGATGCCCTAGCTCTAATCAGCTGAGAGGGATGGAGGTGTCCCTCAAAAACTGCTTCACATTTTTTACTTATCGGGAGGGGACTGATCCTCGCAAATTACGCAGTAAAATTGATAAGTTATCATCGTGTTTCTTAGCGATGGCCTCGATTTCATCGATCTTCGTGGTTTCAACGATTGCTGCTCTTCTTTTGTACAACTTCATGAAATTTTGTGAACAAGGATTTCTCCCAAGCATTCTCTCTGATGTGTGGCTTCCCAGTAAAGGAGAATACGGTCTCCTTCCATTCATAGCCGGAACCCTATGGATTACTGCTGTTGCTATGACTATTTCTCTGCCACTAGGTTTTCTTACAGCAATATTCATGGCAGAATATATTCCGCGGAGATTGTATTCTCCGATTAAATCGCTAATCGAGCTTCTAGCGGGAATCCCATCTGTAGTGTATGGTATGTGGGGGTTAATAGTCTTAGTGCCTCTTGTAAGAGATCATCTCGCCCCTCTCATAGGAAGTAGTCTTGGCAAGATTCTCCCGCTATTCAGGGTGAATGTAAATACCGGTTTCAGTATTCTTGCAGCAGGGATTGTTCTATCGATAATGGTGCTTCCAATAATGATCTCCGTATCGGAGGAGGTTATGCGCGCAGTTCCCATGGAGTATCGTGAAGCAGCCTTAGCTTTGGGTGCTACTAGATGGCAAACAATTAAGACGGTAGTTTTACGACTAGCCTCTCCTGGCATCTTTGCTGGCATCATTCTCTCCTTCTGTCGTGCATTTGGAGAGACCATGGCTGTGCTGATGGTTGCTGGAAACGTGGTTACGATTCCTTCTTCACTATTTGACCCAGCTTACCCGCTTACAGCTCTCATTGCAAATCATCTTCCAGAGATGATCTCTATTCCATCCTATGCATATGCATTGCTAACAGCTGGCTTCGTACTGTTCATAATCACCTTTTCATTCAATGTGATAGCTAGATTGGTCATTCGCCGACTAAAAAGGGTGGGGTGATAGCTATGCGCAGAGCTATGCTGGAAGAAATGCTGATAAGGCTTCTCATGGCATTAGCAACGGTCGTTGTATTAGGCTTTCTTTTAGTGATCTTAGTAGACATTGCAAGAAGAGGGGTTTCTGCTCTTTCCTTGTCTATGCTCTTTGAATTACCCAGAAATGCTGGGCGAGAGGGAGGCCTTCTTAATGCTATAGTGGGTTCTCTCTACATATCAAGTTTAGCAACGCTATTT
>QMSN01000052.1 GCA_003650865.1 Thermoprotei archaeon | reverse complement strand
TGCCCGATATGAAGGGGGCTTTAAGGAGCTTAGCTGCGTAGTAGCATCCCTCAACTGCTCTAAGCAGGCCAGCCATTCTATCAGGCTTCTCCGGGTTCCCCCAAGTGAAGTTATCTAGTAGAGACCACCTCCTGCCACCAACGCACACATTGTTCCTCACGGCCTCATCAATGCTTGAGGCAGCCATCCAGTAGGGGTCTATCTTCCCGTAGCTGGGCTTTACACCACACGATATGACGATGCCAGCCCAAGAGGAGGGCAGGGGCTTCATAACCGCAGCATCGTTTGGACCTCCCCTAAATCCTTGGAGGGGCTTTATGGCAGTCATCCCCTTGACCTCGTGGTCGTAAGTCCTTATGACTTGCTCCCTGCTAGCTACGTTGGGCGACGATAGGAGCTTCACTAAAACCTCGCCTAGATCTTTAGGCTGATCGAACTTGGGGTCCTCACGCTCCTCGACAGCGACCTCAGCGTACCTAACGGCTTTAGGTGGGCTAAATAGAAAGCCTACCTCCAAGTCTGCGACTACGTAACCCCTATAGAGGACCCTGAGCCTACCGTCATCAGTAAACTTGCCTATCTCAACAGCCTCAACATCCTCATCCTCGAAGACCTCAAGCACCTTCTCCACGTTCTCCGGTGGCACGGCTAAGAACATCCTCTCTTGAGACTCTGAGACCCATATCTCCCACGGCTTCATGTCAGGGTCCTTAAGCTTAACCTTGGACAGCTCAACTACAGCTCCACACCCATACTTATTGGCCATCTCACCAGTTGCACAGGAAATGCCTCCTCCACCGAGATCCGTTATCCCAGACCCGAGGCCCTCATCCCTAATCCTGAGTATGGCCCTCTTCAGCTTCTCCTCCTCTATGGGATTAGGTATCTGAACGGCTGACCTAGAGGTCTCCTCAGACTCCTCCGTTAGCTCGGCCGACGCAAACGTTACTCCATGTATCCCATCTCTACCAGTCCTACCTCCAGCTATTATTATCGAGTCTCCAGGCTTAACCCTCCTAATGTACTTGTCCTTCGGCAGTATGCCTATGCAGCCGCAGTATACAACGACATTCCCCACGTAGCCCTCATCGAAGCATATAGCTCCATTCACCGTTGGTATGCCCATGTTGTTGCCGTAGTGGCTTATGCCAGCCACAACGCCTTTGAACAGGTACTTGGGATGTTTAACTCCGGGTGGAAGTTTAGAGTAGTCGTAGTCGAGCGGCCCGAAGCACAACACGTCGGTGTTCGCTATGGGGTCAGCCCACACGCCAAGTATATCCCTTATGACTCCCCCAATGCCCGTAGCTGCCCCGCCGAAAGGCTCTATGGCTGACGGGTGGTTATGAGTTTCAACCTTCACTGCTATAGCGTAGCCGTCGACGAAATCCACTATCCCAGCGTTATCCTCAAAGACTGATACGCACCAGTCTGGGTTGAGCTCCCTCACCACTGAGGCTATGTAGGTCCTAAACATGTTGTCTACAACCCTGCCATCGGAGGTCTTCACTAAGCCCTTGAAGGTCTTGTGGTAGCAGTGCTCAGACCACGTCTGCCCTATCATTTGAAGCTCTACATCAGTGGGATTCCTCCCCTCACACTCAAAGTAGGACTTTACAGCCCTCATCTCCTCGAGGCTTAGGCCCACACCGGTCTCGGAGCTAATCCTCATTAGAGCCTCGTCGCTTGCCCCGATAACGCATATCTCGTATACGTCAAATGGCAGGCTAAGCCTCCTATACAGGCTGCTCAGATGAGAACACCTCCACTTCGTAGATGTCCTTAGTGGGGTTTGCGAGAAGCCTCCTACACATCTCATCCACGAGCTTCTTAGCCTCATCGAGGGACTTAGCCTCAAGCTCCATCGAGTACACCTTGCTAACCCTGACGCTGTACACGGTGTAGCCCAAGTCGTTTAAGGCGTCCTTAGCCGCCTCCCCCTCAGGGTCGAAGAAGCCTGGCTTGAGCTTAACTGACACGTTAGCCTTAAACTTCATGAGCTCAGCCACACCTCTAACATAGTTAGTTGCTCATATCCTCAGCTAATAAGCGGTAGGGTTCTGAGAGAAACTTTCGAGGAGATGCTCAACCTGAAGTGGTGGGCCCGCCCGGACTCGAACCGGGGACCAGCCGCGCGTCAGGCGGCTATCCTAACCAACTAGACGACGGGCCCTACAGTACCTAAGAAGATAGCTTAAGGGGGGCTTAAAAGAATTTTGAGGGAGCCTTGGCTTGAAGCGTAATACCTAGACTTTTCTCCAGCTCCACATAGAAAACTCTAGTAGTGGAGTTTAGGGTTGTGGGTGTATTGGCGGCTGTCAACGGCTTCGTGTACACTGGGAGAATAGGTGAGCTCTGGCTTGCCGTCGTGGTAGACGAGAAGGAGAGAGTTGTTTCCTTAAGCCTGCCTAGGCGAAGCGAGAAGGAGGCTGTTGATGAAGCTAAGAGCTTAGCCCTCGTCCCTGTGAACTACGGCTTCAGGTCTGAGATGACCCCATTCATAAGGAGGGTTGGTAGGGAGGTCGTGGAGGGAGTAGGTCTCTACCTGAAGGGTGAGGATGTCAAGCTGGAGTTCGACCTGAACACTGATGGGCTTACCAGCTTCATGAGGAGAGTGCTCTCAGTGGTCTACGTCATACCTCGAGGCTTCGTGGCTTGTTACGGTAGCATAGCCGAGGTCATCAACAACCCCAGAGCTAGTAGAGCCGTGGGAAATGCAGTTGCAAGGAACCCTTGGCCTATAATCGTGCCGTGCCACAGAGTCGTGAGAAGCGACTTCAACATTGGAGGTTACAGGGGAGGGCTCGACATGAAGAGGAAGCTCCTAAAGATAGAGGGGGTGGCAGTGACGGCTAGAGGCAGGGTCTTAGCCTCCCACTACTTGAGGGCCAGTAGGCTTAGGGAGCTTGTGTCCAAGAGAGGCTTGAGGTTTGGAGGTTGAGAGAGGAAAGGCATAAAATCCGCCTCCATATTGATTTTCGGCTAAACGCGGTGGAGCGTATGAGGACGAGCAAGCTCTTGATGATACCCGGCCCGACGAACGTCCCTCCGAGGGTCATGGAGGCCCTCGTCAGGCCCATAATAAACCACAGAGGCCCTGAGTTTGAGGCTCTATACGCTGAGGTATTCGAGAACTTGAAGTACTTCTTCCAGACGAGCTGGGACGTCATACCGTTCACATCCTCAGGTACAGGTGCTATGGAGTGCGTAGTGAGCAACACGATATCGCCGAGGGATAGGGTTCTAATCCCCCTATACGGGAACTTCACCAATAGGATTAAGGAGATAGTTGAGGCTTACGGCGGGGAGGCGGTAACCTTCAAGGTGCCTGAGAGAGAGGCCGTGACTGCTAAGCAGATTGAGGAGGAGCTGTCTAGGGAGAAGGTCAAGATGGTCTACGTGGTGTTTAACGAGACCTCTACAGGGGTTGCAGTCAAGGACTTAAAGGAGATAGCTAGGATAGCCCACGAGCATGGAGCCCTCATAGCTGTAGACGCCATATCAGGCCTTGGAGGAGATGAGCTTCTAGTTGAGGAGTGGCAGATAGACTTCTGCGTAGCTGCAAGCCAGAAGTGCTTAGCAGCTCCTCCAGGAATGAGCATGGTCTCGGTGAGCGATAGAGGGTGGGAAGTTGTGAACTCCATGAAGCCTCGAAGCCACTACTTCAACTTAAAGCTCTACAAGAAGTTCTTCGTCGAGAGGAGGCAACCCCCATTCACCCCCGTGGTTCCTGTATTTGCAGCAGTCAATGAGGCACTCAAGATGTTGAAGGAGGAGGGGATCGAGAACAGGATTAAGAGGCACAGGATGTGTGCTGAGGCCTTCTACAAGGCCTTCGAGGCAATCGGGCTTAAGTGCTACGCGAAGCCGGAGTTCAGGTCCAACACGGTCATAGCGGTCGAAGTCCCCAGTGGGCTTAAAGACACCGATATAAGGAGGGTCATGAGGGAGGACTTTGGGATATCGATTGCAGGCGGAATGGCAGACTTGAGGGGTAAGGTTGTCAGGATAGGTTCCATGGGCATAGTCGACAAGTCCATGGTCCTGAGGACCGTGAGCGCTCTGGAGTGCACGCTCAGGCAACTAGGCTTCAAAGTGGATCTTGGAAGCGGCGTTGAAGCAGCCCTTCAAGTATTCTCTAAGTACTCATAGCTCAAGGTTGAAGGCGTCTTCAGGTCCCTTCACACCGTGCTTCATAGCTATGTGGCAAGCCCCCTCTACGCTAACGGCACAAGGGCCTATAGGGGTTAGTGGTGTACAAGCCTTATTGTAGAGAGGACACTCCCACGGGTATATGAGGCCTTTAAGGACGTCTGCACACCTACAGCCTCTAGGCATCTCCTCCTCGAAGCTTAGCTCTACGTCAAACCTCTTCAGAGCATCGAACCTCTCATACCCCTCTCTAAGCCTCAGCTTAGAGCTCGGTATTACGCCAATCCCCCTCCAGTCCCCATCGCATGGCTCGAAGACCTCCTCCATAAACCTCTTGGCCTTCACGTTCCCCTCCCTCTTAACGCTCCTCGAGTACTCTATCTCGACTTCACACCTTCCATCCCTCATCTGCTCGAGTATCATGAGTATTGAGGCTAAGACGTCGAGAGGCTCAAAGCCCCCTACCACCATGGGCTTCTTGAAGGCTTTGGCTATAGGCTCGTAGGGCTCTGAGCCTATTATCGTCGAGACGTGGCCTGGACAGAGGAAGCCGTCTATGGCTACGTCCCCGCTCTTAAGGAGGTACTCCATGGCTGGGGGTATGAGCCTATGGCTCACTATGACACTGAAGTTCTCAGGCACACCCCTGATGAGCTCAGCTGCTGTAGTGGGTGCTGTGGTCTCAAAGCCTATGGCGAAGTGCACAACCTCAACCCCTAGCTTCTCAGCTAGCTTCACGGAGTCACTAATGCTGTAGACTATCCTCACGTCAGCCCCCTTAGCCTTAGCCTTCATGAGCGACATGCCCCTAAGCGCTGGAACCCTAAACATGTCGCCGTAAGTCGTCAAGACGGCCTTCCTCGAAAGCGCTATCTCTATCGCCGCCTGAACCTCAGAAACGCTCGTAACACATACAGGACACCCAGGACCTGACCTGACCTCTAAGCCTCTAGGTAACATACTTCTAAGGCCAAACCTCGATATGGTCCACTCATGACTCGGCCGGAGCTTAGAGGCCCCGTGTACCGCACACGTGCATTATTATAATTCTACCGAGGCCCAGCTCCTTGAAGACCTCGTGTATCCTCCTCGAAAGCGCTTTAGCAAGCCCCTCATCTCTAAAGGGTTCAGTCATGCTTGCTATGGAAGTCATAGTAGAGTGGTGGAGAAGCCTAAAAATTAACCTAACTCGAATTATGATTGAGCTCCTATGACTGTCAAGGCGTTAGCCATAGGGGACTTCCACATACCTTCAAGGTCCTACTGGATCCCTGAAAGTGTTGAGCTTGAGGTCAAGAAGGAGAGGTACGACTTGGTACTTTGCACAGGAGACTTGACGAGCGAGGACGTCATATACTGGCTTGAAAGTCTTGGAGGTAAGGTCTACGTGGTTAGAGGTAACATGGACCACTTGAGGCTGCCAACATCAATCTCGGTCAAAGTTGAAGAGTTGAGAGTTGGGCTTTACCATGGAGCTGGCGTATACCCTAGGGGTGACGTAGCTAAGCTGACGGCTAAGGCCAGGCAGATGGGAGTCGACATCTTAGTGACTGGACACACTCATTATCCGGAGGTCGTAATGGTCGAGGGCGAAGGCATCTTAATAGTGAACCCCGGCTCAGCTACAGGTGCTTGGGGTGGTGATGAGAGGGCGACCATGATACCCAGCTTCGCTGTGCTAACCGTTGACAGCAGGAGGGTGGAAGTGAAGATTAAGGAGGTGCTAGACGGAGATGTTAGAGAGAGAACGTGGATCTTCAACCTCTAGAGGCGCTTAAAGCTCAAGCCCCATGCTTTTAGCTATGTCCCTCCAGAGCCTCAATGTTTCCTCAGCCTCCTCTTGGCTTAAGACTTGGATGGCGTAGCCCGTGTGGACTAGCACGTAGCTGCCCACCTCAACATTCTCACTTAGTAGTGTTAAGACGACCTCCCTCTTGACCCCGCCAAAGTCAACTAGAGCTCTGTCACCTCTAACCTCTACGACTCTTCCAGGGACTGCTAGGCACATCAAGCCACTAGACTAGGAGGTAGAACTTATAAGTGTAGCCGTTCCCCTCTTCTTGCTTTAAAGCGACTGAGGGTGTTAGCTGTGCCTCTGCAGAAAGGCGACTTCGTGTTGCTGGACTACGTGATGAGGGTTAAGGAGACCAACGAGATAGTCGACTTGACTCTTGAGGACGTAGCAAAAAAGGAGAAGGTCTACAGGGAGGATGGCGTTTACGAGCCAGCCCTAGTGGTACTCGGAGAAGGCTGGATACTCAGGGGGATTGAGGACGAGCTCTACAAGATGGATGTCGGGGATAGCAAGGTCATAGAGGTCCCGCCTGAAAAGGCCTTTGGAGAGAGGGATCCCAGCAAGGTCAGGATAGTCAACGCGAGGGAGCTCGTTAAGAGGGGCATAACGCCCAAAGTGGGCTCAACCATAGAGCTCGACGAAGGCAGAGCTTTAGTCAGGAGGGCTGAGGGCGGTAGAGTTGTCTTAGACTTCAACCATCCACTAGCTGGCAGGACTATAGTCTGCGAGGTCAAGGTAGTCAAGAAGATAGAGGACGTAATAGACAAGATAAGAGAGCTCATACACCTGAGGATTAAGAGAGTCGACAAGAATAAGTTTCAGATAACCCTGTCCCCCGATGGCACATTAACCATAGAGCTGCCGCCTGAAGCTTACACGTATGAGGGGCTTCAGTACGCCAAGAGAGGTATAGCACTAGACATTAGGAGGTACATGCCCGACGTAGCAACCGTGAAGTTCGTTGAGGTCTACACCGTGAGGCCCCCGAAGAGAGAAGAGCCTGTGAAAGAAGAGAAGCCAGAGGAAGAGGCGAAGAAAGAGGAGAAAAAGGAAGAGAAG
>QMSN01000051.1 GCA_003650865.1 Thermoprotei archaeon | reverse complement strand
GTAATGGGGTGGGGCTTTGAAGTCTCATCAACCCCCAGCGAGCGGTCTTTGTACATGGGTAAGGAGTGTAGCTTTGATGTATCTGTAACTCCACTAAACCACTACTCAAATGAGGTGACTCTAGAGGCTTCGCAGCCAGACCCAACTATTCAAGTGAGCTTCGACAATCCTCAAGGATTTCCTCCTCACACCGCAACCATGAGCGTCGAGACGAGCACCTCCACGAGCCCAGGCGTCTACGTGGTGACTGTTAGTGGACGTGGAGAGGAGGGCTTCGTGAACACCACCACCGTGACCATTAGGGTCGAGTACTGGAAGATCGGTTGGAGGTATAGGAGGGTGATCAACGTGACTGAGGTGGCCAGCTTGGACATGAAGAACATAAGCATCCCGATATACCTGGACTCCTCGAACTTCACCTTCAGCCACGCCCAGCCCGACGGCTCAGACCTGAGGTTTACCTATACAAACGGCACGGAGCTCACATACTACATAGAGTATTGGGACTCCGTTAACGAGGAGGCCTTGATATGGCTGAAGATACCTAGCCTACCAGCCTCTTCAACCCTAACCATACACATGTACTATGGAAACCTGACTCCTGTGAGTAGTGCAAGCGACGTTAGGGCTAAGTACACGTTCTACGACGACGTGGAGTCTGGGCAGAACGGCTGGCAGGTCGTTAGTGAGCTTAACGGCTTATGGCACATAACTCAGCACAGGTACTCAAGCCCAACACACTCTTGGTACTACGGGAGGGAGGGCTACTGGGACTACGACGTCGGGACCACTAGGGGTTACATAGCGTCTCCAGACATATACTTGGTGGATGCAGCCTCAGCAACCCTGACGTTCGCCACTTGGTGGGAGCACGAGTCCTACCTTTGGGGCGACTACGACTCAATGGACGTTGACGTCTCAACTGATGGAGGAGCAACTTGGACTAATGTGTGGCATAGAGACTGCAATGAGGGGCCCTCACAGGCTGACTGGCACGATGAAACCATAAACTTAACGCCCTTCGTCGGCCACGTGGTGAAGATAAGGTTCAGGTTTGACAGTAAAGACCCCTTATTCAACGACTATGAAGGCTGGTACGTCGATGACATAAGGGTTGAGAAGGCCCCGTCCTCCTACCCTCAAGTGGTTATGGGTGGTGAGGAGGACTACTACGCCGACCCCTAAGGTCAGCACGTTAAGTGTAGGGCCGCTATGACGTTGCCTGGAAGCCTTTCGTTGTACTCCTTACAGGCCTCGCGTGTAGGCGCAGTTATAAGTTTAACACCTCTCTCCTCAGCCCACTTGTAGACCTCGTCTAGAACCTTGACCAAGCCGTAGTAGCCTGTCCCTATAACGAGGATATCCATGGGCTCGCCCTCCACAAGCTCTAGGTCCTTAACGCAGACCTCGTGCCCCTTAACTCTCCACCACTTCTTAACTCCACTAGGGGATACGATAACGTCGTGCCTGTACTCCACACCATTAATGACTATGAGGCCGAACTCGTACTTCTCAATGCGCATCTCCAACACCAATTATATTGGCTGAGAAGCTGTATATTGAGGTTACTCGAATGAAGCCTCTTAAGCTCCTCACGACGTGAGAGGAGGATTTGCTTAAGCTCCTTAAGGGCTAGCCTGCACCTGAAATCGTCGTGACGACTGTTGAGCCATGTGAGTCGACGACTTTAATTGTGTAGGTTGCTGAGTGCCAGAGGCTTGGTGGAATTGGAACTATAACCTCTTCAACCTCTCCTAGGGCTAGCACTCCATCGCCGCTGAACGCCTAAGCTCGTTGAGGTCTCAGGTCTCTAGCCGCTGTGAAAGCATCGTTGAGCAGCGTGGAGCTTAGCTAGCAGCGTACAACCTTTATCCTCCTCCTCTCAAGCCACCTCCCGACTAGGCTAAAGCCTACGTAGGAGGCAGCGCACCCTATGAAGGTCGCCCACCACCAGTAGCCCCAGCCCCACTCATTGGCTGTGTAGACGTAGTAGCCACCTAACACCGTCATTACTAGGCCGTAGACCATGCAGGCTATGGCGCCGTACTTGTGAGCTCTACGCCAGTAAAGGGTCAACGCCAACACGAAGAAGAATATGCATCCCAAGCCTACAGCAGCTCCAGCCATGAGGTAGGCCAGTAGGTCTGGAGGCCTCACTAAGATCCACGTGAGCGGTATAAGCGCGAAAAGAGCCGTCAGCCCTCTAGCTATGTTGAGTAGGGCTCGATCACTGAGGGTTGGCTTCAACACTTGAATTACGTCTCTCGTGAGGCTTCCAGCCATTACAAGCACCATCCCTGCTAGGGTTGATATGGATGCTGAGAAGACAGCCGCCACGTAGAGCCCCGACATGGCTGGACCTGCTAGGAGGGACATGTAGGGTGCAGCTGCATCCTTACCTGCAGGAGACGTTGAGAGTAGTGCTGGCCCGAAGAGGGCTCTAGCCGATAACCCCGTTAGTATGTTGACCCAGGGTATGGCTGAGACCACGAAGACCACGAGGACCATTATGGCGAGCTCCCTCCTCGTCAGCTCCCTCATCCCGAGGAATCTAGCCACGTTGTGGGGGAAGCCCACGGCCATCGTCACGAAGAGCCCTAGAGTCGCTGCAAGCCCTATGGGGTCAGCTGCGAACTGGAACTTGGGGGTTGAGGCCAGGTCTGCTCGGAGTGGAGCTATTAAGCTTAGGCTCTGAGATGCCAAGGCCTCGTTCATGGCTATGGGGCCTCCGACGAGCGTCAAGGAGAAGTAGGCGAGTAGGTAGCAGGCGAACGCCATGACCACGCCTTGAACCGCTAGAGCCCACTGAGTTCCAGTGAAGCCTCCTAGAGCCATGTAGGCTATCATTATGAGGGCTCCAATCATGATGGAAAGCTCCCACGAAGACCCTGTGACTACATGCCAGACTGTAGCTGCAGCCTTGTATTGCCCTACTGCGTAGACCACGAGCAGCACTATGTACACCAGGCTTGCAATGGCCCCCACGAGCTTACTGCCGTATAGTGAGCCAACTAGCTGAGGGACTGTTGTGACTCTATGCCTCTCAAACATCCTTCTGAGCTTGAGCCCGAATACCGCTACGCACGGTATTATGCCGACGAGGGTCCAGACCCCTGCAAGCCACATCCCAGACCATCCGAACGTGTAGGTTATGCCCATTAGGCCTAGGCAAGCCCACCCACTCATCCACGTGGCGCTTAGAGCAAGACCCGTCACAACTGGCCCGAAGTTCCTGCTCCCAACGAGCCACGAGGTAAATGTGCTACTCTTCCTTCTAGCCACGAAGCCTATGGCGCAGCACACAGCTAAGACTCCTGAGAGCCAGGCTATTGAGGAGGCTACGTCAAGCCCTGAAGGTGACGGAAGCTCTAAGCTCACTCTCCCCCTCTCCTTAAAGCCACGCTTAAGATCGCTATGACAGCGCTAGCCACGACTACGCCTATGAAGCAGAGCCAAGGAGCCATGACGTCCACAGCCTCGCTCAAAGCCCACTCACCCCCTCAGCTAAGTGCTTGGCGACAACAGCTCCAGCGTATGTGAGGGACACTGGTATGCCCTTTAAGTCGGCCTTACCCGAGGTTATGAGGCCCACGTCCCTAAGCCCCCTCAAGCTCCACTTCAACGTGGACTCTGGAGCGCTCAGCTTAACTGACAGCTTCCTGACGAGGCTCGAGAAAGTCTCGTAGCCGTCGCCGTTGCGGTAAAGCTCGACCATAATCCTCTTCTGGAGCTCAGTTAGCTTAGACAGTGCTAGTCTAGTCAGGACGTGCTCGAGCTCGAGGAGAAGGGGGTTATCGACTTCACGTAGGGGTTTAAGCGAGTTTAGAGTATTTGAGTTCTCTCTAAGAAGTCCCTCTCTCGAAAAGGTAAACACCCTTGCTCAACGCTCACCCCACCGCCAGCTAAGTGGGGGTATCAGCTATTTAAGCTTTGAGGGCAACAGCTATTGACCAGCGCTAAAGCCTTGCTTGAACTTGAATATTAAAATCTCTTGGAGCGACCTCACCTCAGCGTTCGACTCGTTGAAACGAGTTTAGGAGGCTGCTCACGCCTCACGCACACCACTCTATGAGTGAGAAACCTTATCTTGCATTTCCATTACTAGAGAAGAATGCTACTACGAGTATTAGACGAGGTTGAAGCTAGTGATAGAGGAGGCAGACCTATACAAGATCTACCAGGCGCTCGGCAATCCACATAGGAGGAAGATAATATCGCTACTTGGTGAGAGGCCTGAGGGCATGGCCTTCTCGGAGCTCAAGAGGGAGCTCAACATAAGCGTTGGAAGCCTATACTACAACATAGACCAGCTCAGAGACCTCGTCTACCAGAGGGAGGACAAGAGGTACGCATTGACTGAGAAGGGCGTCGTGGCCTACAAGATGCTGAAGAAGGACGTGGAGAGAGTTAGGAGTGAGGGCTCGGCCAGCGGCTTCTCCGGGTTGACTGACACTCTCAGGGAGATATTCTTCCCGAGGTGGTTCTTCGCCTTCCTCGAGTCTAGGAGGAGGTTGACGCCAGCCATAGCCGTTGTGGTCCTGCTTGTTGGAGCCATCGCCTGCAGCTTTAACGGCGTGGTGCTACATGTAACGTGGATCGCCTACTCCTCAGATAAGGCTCTGTGCGCATCAAGCTTCTTGTGGAGCTGGCTCGCCATAAGCGCGATATCGTTCTTCATAGCCTCGCCTTGGAGGTCCATAGCGTTCAGGGAGGGGCTTAAGAGGCTTCCCCAGTACTTGGCGGAGGCTGGGCTGGCCATGTTCCCGCTCGCCATATTCGTCGTCCTCGAGCCCATCCTTAGGGGTAGCACCATAGCTAGAGTTGTGGCTCAACTAGTCCTCTGGCTATTGGCACTGGTCTTCCTCTCCTCATCTCTAAGCCACGTGACTAGGTGTAGAGGTGAAGCAGCTTTCCTCGTAGTGGTTCTAGTGATGTTCGTCATGACCATAGTGATACCACAGCTCGTCGTAGTATCCCCATGAGGCCCCCTCAAGTTGTAAGGCAATGTTTAAAGTGCTAGGCGACAATCATCTAGTGGAGTCTCCTTGGTGGTAGGGTGATGGCCACATTCATATGCTTCGTCGGCCATGACTTCAAGAGGATCATAGACGGCATAAACTACTGGAGGGGGAGGGAGGTAATAGACGAGATATACCTCGTCCAGGATAGGAAGAAGGACAAGTACGGCTACGCATCTAGGTTCAACGCTAGAGAGCTTCAGAAGGCCCTCACATTTGCCGATAAGGAGCCGCACTTGATATCCGTAAACCCCCAGAGCTACGAGGACGTGTTCTCAACCCTCTACTCAGTCGTTAGGAGGGAGGTTGAGGACTATGGGAGGGAGGTCTTCATAGACGCCACCTCGACCACCAAGGAGGCTTACGGAGCAGTCGTGACAGTGGCGCTGATGTTTCAAGGGGTTAGGCTATACGTCGTGCCGCCAGCTGAGAGGGGGTGGTACGTGCCAGACATAAATTCACCTGAGTTCCCAGCTTGGTTTGAGAGGGTTAGGAACGTGCAGGGGCTGACTCCTCAAGAGATATTTCTGCCGGGCTTTAGGCTTGAGAAGTTGTCCTACGAGGAGGAAAAGGTGCTCATGACGCTCGAGAGCAAGGGCGGAAACGCGGACTCCATAAAGACCTTGATAAGGTGGTGCGGCGAGGACTACAGGGACTCAAGGGTTAAGAACAAGTTCAGTAGGCTCGTGGACAAGCTGGTCTCGAAGGGCCTATTGGAGGAGGAGGTTGGGGCTAGAGCTAAGGCTCTGAGGCTCACGGGGTTTGGAAGGGTCTTCGCCAAGGCGTTGAAGTACCACTATGTGCAAAAGAGAAAAGACGAGACAGCTCCTTATCCAGCTATATAGAGCCACGTCTCAGGTGAAGGGTGTGGGCTTCAACCTCCCGCTCCTCGACTACCAGAAGGTTGTAGATGAAATATGCTCCTTCATTAGGAGAGTTGTGGAGGAGTCTCGAGTTAAGGGCCTCGTCATGGGCCTCAGTGGAGGAGTTGACTCCTCAACTACAGCTCACTTAGCCGTCAAGGCCCTAGGCCCTGAGAGGGTTAAGGCACTCATAATGCCCGACTACAGGACAACACCCAAGTCCGACGTCGAGGACGCCTGGCTAATAGCTGAGAAGCTTGGGATTGAGGCTAGAGAGGTAGACATAGCCTCCATGTGCGACGCAATAGTTGAGAAGCACCCCTACAGGAGCGATGACGTAGTCGCCTTTGGGAACGTCAGGGCTAGGGTTAGGATGATCCTACTGTACTACGCCGCCAACACCATGAACATGATGGTCTGCGGCACGAGCGACAAGTCCGAGATAATGATTGGGTACTTCACGAAGTACGGCGACGGCGGGGTGGACATCCTGCCCATAGGGGACCTCTACAAGACAGACGTTAGGAAACTAGCCCTCTACCTAGGCGTTCCGGAGAGAGTTGCCCTTAAGCCCAGTAGCCCACGCCTATGGCCTGGACAGACAGCTGAGGGGGAGCTTGGAGTGAGCTACGACGTGATAGACCCAGTCCTCTACCTGCTATACGAGAAGGGCTTCAAGCCCGAGGAGGCTGCAGAGAGGGTTGGAGTCGACATGGAGGTCGTAAATGCCATAATTAGGAGGGTTGAGGAGTCCAAGCACAAGAGGGTTATGCCTCCATTCCCGCCAGTAGCACACTTAAGGTCTACATAGCTCTGAGCTTAAGCGTGGAGCTGAAGGCAGGGCTTATGAGAGCTTTGAGGGGGGAGCTAGGGAACCGCACATTTTAAGTTTTTCGGAGAAAGCTTTAAAGACTACTTGACACCAATAGTGATGGTGCTCTAGCTTGAAGTGTATTAGGTGTGGAAAGTGCTGTTCAAGGGCTGAAGTCCTCCTGTCCAGCGAGGACATAGCTAGAATAGAGTCTCTAGGCTACGACAAGAAGGAGTTCACGGTGAGGTCTGGGCCATTTGTGAAGCTGAGGAAGGTTGACGGCTACTGCTACTTCTTCGACCCCTACGAGAAGACCTGCGAGATATACCCCTATAGGCCCTTGAGCTGTAGGCTCTACCCAGTAATATACGTGCTTGGGAAGGGCCCCTCAGTGGATCAGAGGTGCCCTATGGCCTACACCGTCTCTAAAGCGGAGCTCACTAGGAAGGGGAGGATGCTCGAGCAGCACTTAAGCAAG
>QMSN01000050.1 GCA_003650865.1 Thermoprotei archaeon | reverse complement strand
GTGAAAATCTAGCTGTAACATACGCAAAGCTTTATGGCATTAAGAGCCTCATAGTGAGATACGCGAACATTATAGGTCCTAGGAGCAATCACGGAGTCATAGTCGACTTTATAGATAAGCTCAAGAGGAATCCTAAGGAGCTTGAGATCCTCGGTGATGGAAGTCAGAGGAAGAGCTATCTGCATGTTTATGATGCTGTTGACGCAACACTTCATTTACTTGATGTGTTTAGGCGTAGCAGTAAGGCCTATGACATCTATAATGTAGGGAACGATGATTGGATTACGGTTAGAGAGATAGCTGACATAGTTGTCGACGAGATGGGGTTGAGGGGTGTGAAGTATAGGTTTAAGCTTGGCACGATTGATGGTCGTGGATGGCTTGGCGACGTGAAGTTCATGCTGCTTGACATAGGTAAACTTAAGGCTACAGGATGGAAGCCGCGGTGGAACTCTAGAGAAGCTGTGAGGAAGACCGTTAGGCAGATTTTAGGGAAGGAGTAGTAAGCTCTTATTGTTATATTTGCTTAACGCGTTTATGTAACATTGCTTTTTCTTTGTGGTGTAGTGGCTGTGTTTCTCCGTTGATTGCTATTCTTCTACTCTTTTGATGCCTGGCAGGTTTTGGAAGTGCTTGTCGAAGCTGTATATCTCATTGATGTTGTTCTCCAGCATTTTGAGGTATGCTATTGCGTCGTTGATGCTTATCTTATACCTCATGGCCAATATGGCTGCGCTCTCATAGTCTTCTCGTTTTACGTCTAGTACTTGAATATTTGGTAGCGCTAGGAGTGTCCCTATGAGGCTTATGCTTTCTTCAAGGCCTAGGTGAGCCTCGATGATGTTTGCTATTTCTGATATGTGGACTACTGTTGTTGTGATTTCCTCAGCTTGGTCATCTATCCTCTTTATGATGTTCTTTGCACGCCTTTTAATCTCAAGTTCTTCAAGCTTTAGTTCTCTCTTGGGCTTAAGGTATGCATGGAGGAAAACACTGGAGTCAAGAAATCTCACGTTAGCTCCCTTCCAGCACTGCTTTTCTCAGCTTGTGAGTATCAGTGAAGTCGTCAACGTCGATTTCTATACTGTCAAAGAAGTCGCTCAGCTTAGCCCTTCTTAGAGGTCTTAGTCTTAATTCATCGTCAATGACTTCCAGAGCGAAAATTGTTGAATGCAGCTTAGCTCTGACTTTAGCTGGTATTAGGATTCTTCCCTGCCTATCCATTTTGACTATGGTTAGCTCCATTATGTTCACCACTTATTCAATATAATGGATTTAATATTTAAATGTGGTGAAAACCATAAATAATGGTGTGCTACGTGGCTTGATGCTGCTCAGACACTTGAAGTTGGAGCGTGAGTATCGACGTAAGGGTGTAACAGGTTTCTGGGGAGACGCCTCTATGCACTATGTTCGTGTATGCATATATCGTGGTGTATACATGAGTTGGGTTTTCTAGCTTACTGGTGGGTGCTTGAGCTAGCTGTAGATTGTTGAGGTCTATGAGCTTATAGTTGTGAGCTTAATTCCTTGTCGCTACCACTTTGCGACACGTTGAGCTGCATGCGTGTTTGGATTAAGCTTATAGTGGCTTGTAGAGCCGATACTATACTGTGTGGGCGTGTTAATTCTCCTGATGAGGGCTTTTACGCGCAAGCCGGAGTTCAAGCTTGTCGTCATAGTTGTATCTCTACTCTCGGCTTTACTGAGCTCAGCTTGGTCGATGTCCAACATGGTTTACGGTGAGGTCAAGTTCGTAGCTAGCGTAAGCGGATGCGAGAGGTACTTGGTGGTGAATTCTTCAAGCCCTCACAGCGCCTTAAGCTCAGCTCTACTAAACTACGTTGAGGAGCTGCCCAGCGTTAAGGAGCTTTACCCTCAATGTGAGCTTGAGGTAGCCGCTGAGCGTGGTGGTCTTTACACAACCACTTTAAGAATCGTCGAGGACCTAGAGGGCTTCATAGGCTTTCTCTGCCCCAAAGCCCTTAAGCTTGGGGGGCTTGAGGGGGGAGGCGTCGTGGTTGGATGCATACTCGCAGAGGCCCTCAACATAAGCCCTGGAGACACGCTAACCCTGCTCATTGATGGGGGGCTTGTGAGGCTACCCGTAACTGGAGTTGTGAAGTGCTATCAGCAGGTTGACGCCGAGGTACTCATGGAGTTTGAGGTGGCTCGCGATATCGGGTTGAACTTAAGCGTAACTTCCATACTGCTAGAAGCCGACAAGAGCTTCAACCCCTCCCTCGTCGAGGAATCGTTTAGAGGAGTTGACGTTTTAAGGATGCGAGACGTCGATGCCTTCTTAAGCTCAGTGGGTGGACAGCTCACGTCGATTGTGGACTTGTGGTCTCTAGCCATATACGTCTTCCTAGCCTTGGCGGCCTACGTAGTCGCTATTAAGCTCACCTCATCCCTCCGATACGAGGTTGAGCTGTTGAGGAGCATGGGGGCTAGAGGGCCTCGGCTGGTGGCAGTAGCCTTGACGTGCTTCTTCACGGCCTCACTAGCCTCATCAGCCTTCGGCGTATCGCTAGGCCTCGTGTCATCTCAATCAGCTGTTACGTTCATGCAGTGGGTTGGGAGGAGCTTTGCAGCTCACCCCCACCTAGGGGTGCTCCAAGCCCTGCAGGTTGTAGCTTACTCCTCAGCCTCCTTCACCTTGGGCTGCGTAGCTCCCGTAGTAGCTGCACTAAGGCGCTTCGAGGTGCTCTAGATGTGGAGGGCGTCCATTCTAGCGTTTAAGCTCGTCAAAGGCAGAGAGCTCGTCCTAGCCGTAGCAGCCTTCTCCTTCTCATTTCTCTTCTCGGCAACAACCATGGGGCTCCTAAGCCTCTACAGCTCCATAGCCACAAGCATGTCGGGTGGAGGGGGTTGCGTGGTGATCTACGACTTCAAGTCCTCAACGCCTCTCAGCGGGGTAATACCCTTATCGACCGTCAGCTTACTTGAAAACTTAAGTGAACCTCTAAGCCCGGAGGTCTTAGCTCCATGCCTAGTTGACCTCCATGTGGTAGTCGTTAGAGGCGTTGTGCCAAGCCTATTCTACAGGGTGAGCGACTTAAAGTTGCTGGAGGGCGAGCTCCTATCAAATGGGGATCTAGAGACAGCTCTAGTTGGGCTTGAAGTGGCTGAGGAGCTCGGCCTAAAGGTGGGCGATGAGATAATTCTCAGGAGCATCATAGCTGACCGCTACGTTAAGCTCAGAGTTAAAGGGGTATTCGAGTCTAGTGAACCTCTAAACTGCGAGGTCATTACGCCTCTACACGTAGGGCAGTGGCTGAGGGGCCTCAGCTACAGCTCCATAACCCTCGTGAGGGTCAAGGCCGAAGACCCTCAGGCGCTGAGTAGCTACTTGAGAGAGGTCTTGGGGGATGGGGAGGAGCGCTTCGTAGAGGCTGAGAGGCCTAAAAGCGTGAGCTCAGCGTGCCCGTGGATTGAGGTTAGACCCACATGCGCAGCCATAAGCTCAGTCATGGCTGAGAAGTTCGCTGAGAAGTACTTAAACAAGTATGGGCTGTCGACTGACAGCCTAACAGCTCTATCAGCTGTAGTTGTGCTTCTATCTGGAGTGGCTGTCTACGTGGCATCGTCAATAGCCCTTGAGGCCAGCAGGTTTGAGCTCGAGGTCTTGAGGGCTATGGGAGGACACGCCAGAAGCCTCAAGCTGGGTTTTCTACTTAAAGCTCTAAGTGTAGCAACACCACTCGCCGTACTTGGCTCCCTATCGGCCTACGCGTACTTACAGGCAGCTTCCTCTCAAGGATTCCTCTCAATACTCTCTTACAGTGTTGAGGTGCCCCTAAACCCCCTCATAGTGCTCCTCTCAGCCCTACTAACAGCCCTACTAGTGGGGTTATCGTCTTTGAGGCTTGATGTGTAATGTCGAGGTCTAGGGATTTACTGGTTGCAGTGCCACTAGCCCTAGCATCCTTTATGAGGCTCCTACCGCTATTGCTCAATGGCGTTCCACCTTCAACTGACAGCTGGCCGATAATAGGCAACACGGAGAAGCTCCTGATGTACACGCCCATAAGCCTCGAAAGCCAAGTATTCGATGGCTACAATAACTTCTGGCCTGCCAATAGCCTCTTCGGAGCTATGTCAGCCCTCCTGTTGGGCGTTGACGTGAAGACGGCCCTAGCAGTCATGGTGCCATTGGCCTGCTCAACGTCAGTTCTCGCGCTCTACGCCATAGTCAAGAGGCTTCACGGTCCCAGAGCAGCCCTCATAGCGGCCATCATACTAGCCACAGCCCCCACACACAGCTTCTTTACGGCTGGCATCACGAAGGAGACCTACGCCACACCGCTCTACCTACTGCTCGTGCTAGTAGCTGTGAGCTCAAGCCTAGATGGAGCTTCGAGAACCACTCTAACACTATTATTGGCGTTAGCCCTCGCCTTATCACATCACTTAACGGCTGTTGTAGCTGTAACCGTGCTAGTAGCCGTGGCCTTTATGTCGTTGATCCACGACCTAGCCGACGGCGTAAAGGTGGGCGTAGCCGTAACACCAGGAGTGGCTACAGCCGCCATAGCGGCACTCTACAACTTGACGTACTCGTCGAGGGGTTTCGGCTTCCAGATGTCGTTAAGCGACGTGCTCGAGGCAATCTGCTATCTCGCGGTGCCACTAGCCCTAGCCTACATAGCCGTGACCTGCAGAAGGCTTAGAAGGATGGAGCTGGTTGCCCTGTGCACTCTAAGCTTGGCAGCCGTCGCCTCAATAGCTGTGGCAATGACGAGGCTAAGCCTAAGTCCAGCCCTACCAGTCTACAGGCTCCGCCACTTGATCTATGCGATCCCGATGCTCATGCTCGTGCCAATGGTGGTGGCTGGAGGCGAAGAGGTGAAGCGTAGGAGGGAGAGTCGAGGGTTAAGTCTCGTGCTCGTGTACTGGCTTGCTGTAGCAGCTGGTCTCCAGCTCTATGCAGTCTTCTCGAGCTCCCCGCTTAGAGGGACTTTGACCTATAGAGCCGTGAACTTCCTGTATCCACCAGTAGCAGGGCTTGCAGCGATAGGTGTCGTGAAGGCCCTCAAGAAGGCTAAGTGGATAGCTCTCTTCGCATTCGTCGTGGCTCTGGCGAGCTGTTACACGATTTACGTAGCCTCAACAGCCCAGGAGGACTACATGGGCCACCACATGGTCTACAGCCCCATGGACTACGAGGGGTGCAGGTGGATTAGCGTGTACAGTGGAGGTGAAGGGTGCCACCTCATGGGGGATATGAAGGTGAGCTACATGATGGAGGGCTACTTCAACTGCACGGTTGACGTCTTAAGCGGGTACTTGAAGCTCTCCGAGGGCAAGCCTTTTAGAGGGTTGCTAGCCCTCTACAGCGACGTTTATACCCATGGCTATGTGGCTGGCTACTACGGGCTTAAGGTAGAGGATCCAAAACGCACATTAGACTTGGACTTGATATACACCAACAGCTACTTCGAGGTTTACTGGGGGGAGGGTTAACGTACGTGGTTGAAGTTGAGGACGTCTGGAAAAGCTACGGTTCAACTCAGGTTCTCAAGGGGGTAAGCCTGAAAGTTGGAGAAGGAGACTTCGTAGCGATTAGGGGGAAGTCCGGCGTTGGGAAGACCACTCTGCTGAGGATAATGGGCTTGATGGATGACCCCGACAGGGGATCTATCAGGGTCATGGGAGTTGAGGCGAGGGGTGAAGGCGAGAGGGCTAAGCTCAGGCTTAACTGCATAGGGTTCATCTTCCAGTTCTTCAACTTAATACCGACGCTAACGGCGCTTGAGAACGTTGAGCTGCCCATGGCCTTAGCGGGGCTCGACAGAAAAGCTAGGAGGGAGAGAGCTCTAAAGCTCCTCGAAGAGCTGGGGGTAGCTCACTTAGCTGACAGAATGGCCTCTAAGCTCAGTGGAGGAGAGAAGCAGAGGGTCTCTATAGCTAGAGCTCTCGCCAATAATCCCAAGGTAGTACTCGCCGACGAGCCCACCTCCAGCCTAGACCCCGAGAACAGCGAGGCTGTAATCAAGCTATTCGAAAAGGTTAGGAGGAGGTGTGGAGTAGCCGTCGTAATGACAACCACGGACCTGTACGAGGAGTTACCATGCACTCATGACTACGTGCTCGAAGCCGGGGTTCTCAAGCCCTTAAAGGGGCTCTAGGAGGGTTAAGCTAAAACATTTTAGGCTCTGCTCAACGCTAGTATCTGAAGCCTCGATGTGAAAAGAGGGTTTAACTGTGAAGAAACTGTGGGCTCTAAGCTTGGCATTGCTAATCGCAGTCGTCTTAGTCATGCCATGCCAAGCGCAGAGCTCAACTGATGAAAGCTACGTGAGAGGGCTCCTGCTAACAGCCTTCACGAAGCTCAGAGAAGCTGAGGACATGGGGGTCAACGTGACGGCTGAAGCCCACATGCTTGATGAGGCTTTAAGCCTAATAGTCGAGGCTGAGAGGACTGTCGATGGGAGCTTGAAGAGCATGCTGCTCGACAACGCCACTACCATCATAGAGCTTGCAATAGTCTCGATAAACGAGAAGGTAGCCAACGCACCTCCAGTTAACGTGAGCCTTATGGGCTTAGTTGTGGGGGCAGCTGCGTCCATAGCCTGCTGCTCCCTAGGCTACATCTACGGCTCCCGGCTCCTGTGGAGAAGCTGGCTTAAACTGAGGGGGAGGTGGAGGGTGAAGAGAGTTGCTGGATGAGGAGGTCTCAGCCGTAGTCCTAGCAGTGCTGGTGGTAGCAGTGATATTCGGGATCTCTCAGAGCTACTTCGCTGGTAGGGTTGTAGAGCCATTCTCAGCCATAGCGCTCCTAGGTCCCGAGAAGAAAATCGGGGATTACCCAAGGGAGGTGCTAGTTGGAGAGGAGGTCAAGCTCTACCTCTACATAAGCAACTTCGAGGGGAAGACCGCCTACTACAAGGTCTACGTCAAGCTGGGAAACGAGTCTACCACCGTAAGCAATGAAAGCCCAGCTCAAGCACCTGTCATAGCCACCTACGAGTCCATACTGGCCCACCAGGAGGAGAAGGTCATGCCGGTGAGCTTGACGATCGACAAGCCTATGGTCAACGCCAAGCTGATATTCGAGATGTGGATCCTCGACGAGGAGACCATGCAGTTTAAGTACCATGGGAGGTACCTCCAGCTTTGGCTAAACGTGACAGCTCCACCAGGACCATAGAGGAGCTCGATGAGAAGT
>QMSN01000049.1 GCA_003650865.1 Thermoprotei archaeon | reverse complement strand
GCCTACCTGAGCAATGCTCAGGAGGGTGACGCCACGATAATAGACATTGGTGGGGCTGACAACAAGGCCATATCGATACACAACGGAGTGCCTTACAGCTTCACAGTTGGTGGGGTTTGTGCTGGCGCGTCGGGCAGGTTTTTGGAGATAGCCGCTGCTAGGCTAGGGGTTGACCTCGACACCTTCGGGGAGCTCGCCTTGAAGGGTGATCCGAGGAAGATAATTATGAACGCGTACTGCGTAGTCTTCGGCATGCACGACTTGGTGACTGCTCTAGCGACTGGAGCTAAGGAGGAGGATGTGGCTGCAGCCGCCTGCTACAGCGTGGCTGAGCAGTTCTTCGAGCAGCAGTTTCAAGAGGTTGAGGCTAAAGAGCCCGTCATACAGATCGGCGGCACTTCGCTCATCAAGGGCCTCATAAGGGCCTTCCAGGACACCCTAAAGATGAAGATAGTGGTTCCGCCATACTCTCAATTCGCTGGAGCTGTGGGAGCAGCTATACTCTCATCAGCCATGCTTAAAGCCACTTAGCTGAGCGAGGACTCAGGTAAAAGCTTAACTATGATCTGGTTTCTGTGCACAGACCTCTTAACGTCAGCCACCTCGCTAAGCTTTCTGCCCTCCACCACGACGTTCTTGATGGTCTCGGAGTATTCGTCGTAGTCCAAGCAAACCCTGACTCCCTCAACTTTAAGCACAGTTGCGTCCTTAGCATCCTCTACTTGCCTCTCGATCTCCCTCTTAACCAAGACCGGCGGGAAGAGCGGCGGATCCTCCAAGAACTCTCTGCGCTTTCTCTCTAGGCTTTCGCCTACAGCTTCAACCATCCTCTCAAGCGCCTTAACCTCATCGCTGAGCTTAAGCCTGTGGGCAACTCGCCCCAAGCCGCCGACGTAGGCTATGTGCTCGGGCAACTCCACTTCTTCGGGTCCTCCCACAACGACGACTGGTGTTGAGAGTCCTCGTAACATCTCCACCTTCCTCTTTATGCATTCCTCCACGTTCCCCATGATGAAGACTGCTACGTCGACCTCGCTTAGAAAGCTCCTCTCATAGCTTGTGAGCTGAGCTCTTCTCTGCCCAACTCCTCTTGCCAAGCCAACCATAAACGTCTTTGCTCCATACCTCCTCAGGTACTCGTTGATGTCGCAGGCTGGATGAGGCAAGTGCCTGTACGACATGCTTGGAGGCACGACAGCGACTTCAGAGCCTATGAGCTTAGCCTCCTTGAGCTTGGCCTTGACCTCGTAGGCTAGTGAAGAGAACTTCTCTACGTCAACCCTCGGTATGGCTAGGAACATCACGAGGTCTAAGCCTATAACGGATTCCTGAATTACAACGCCGCCCAAGTCCTCTATTAAGTCCAGCACCTCATCCTTTCTGTAGAGCCCGCCTTCAAATATGTAGTAGCCGAAGTCGTAGGACAACACGCTTCACCTTATAGCTCCTACACTACTACTCCACTCTCTGTTTAAACGTTAGCGTTGGCATGATTGCTTATATTCTCATCCATGTATTATTCTATGGCTCCAGGGCGTGATATGGCAAAAAATTCTTAAGGTGTATGTTGATGTCGGTTCTACTCGAAGTTCGTAAAGTCAGCAAGGAGTTTGATGGAGTTAGGGTGCTGGACAACGTCTCCTTCCAGCTAAAGCTAGGTGAGAGCTTAGGCGTTCTCGGCAAGAGTGGTGCTGGTAAGTCTGTGCTCATGCACATGATCAGGGGGATGAAGGGTTATGAGCCCACTGAGGGCAAAATCATATATCACGTCGCCTTCTGCCCCTCATGCTCATGGGTCGACATCCCCACCTTCAGCGGCAAGCCTTGTCCTCACTGTGGAGGCATAATGGAGTATAGGGTTGTGGACTTCTGGAGCGACATAGACCGTGAGTTAGCTAGAGCTGTGAGGGCTAGAATCGCGATAATGTTTCAGAGGACTTTCGCCCTCTACGGCAACTTGACCCCCGTGGAGAACGTCATGGAGGCTCTGAGCAGAGCTGGGGTTAAGCGTGAAGATGCGCTTAAGCTGGCTATAGAGTATGTGAAGCTTGTAAACCTCATGCACAGAACCCTCCACCCAGCTGAGACTTTGAGTGGAGGTGAGAAGCAGAGAGTTGTGTTGGCTAGGCAGATAGCCGTCAACCCCATACTGCTCTTAGCCGACGAGCCTACTGGCACTCTCGACCCCCTAAACGCGAACATGATAAGCCAGCTCTTGCTGAAGGAGTTTAAAGAGAAGAACAAGTGCATGATAGTTGCATCGCACATACCCGACGTGCTTCAGAGGCTTTGCGACAGGGTGATATGGCTTGACAGAGGCAAAGTCGTCATGGATGCTCCAGCCCACGAGGTTGTCAAGTCCTTCTTAAGAGGTGTGGAGTCCTTCACCCCCGAGCTCGTCATGATAGGAGAGGACGTGCTTAAAGTAGTGGACGTCTCTAAGTACTACTACTCCATAGATAGAGGTCTGACCAAGGCTGTTGACCGCGTCTCCTTCACCGTGAAGGAGAGGGAGATATTCGGCATAGTTGGGAGGAGCGGAGCTGGCAAGACCACTCTCTCGAGGATCATATGCGGCATAACCCAGCCCTCGTCAGGTAGAGTTGAGCTGAGAGTTGGAGATAAGTGGTATGACATAACGAAGCCTGGCTGCGAGGGTAGGGCCATAGCCACGAGCTACATAGGCCTACTCCACCAGGAGTACGCTCTATACCCTCACAGCACTGTGCTACAGAACTTGAGTACATCTATAGGGCTGGAGCTACCCGACGAGCTCGCTAGGATGAAGGCGATATACACGCTTAAGTCTGTTGGGCTAGACCCCGAAGCCGTTCTTCAAATACTGGATAAGTACCCCGACGAGCTGAGCGAGGGTGAGAGGCATAGAGTTGCACTAGCACAAGTCCTCATAAAGGAGCCTAGAATAGTTGTGCTGGACGAGCCCTCGGGAACCATGGATCCCCTCACCAAGGTGGAGGTGGCGAAGTCCATAATGATGTCTAGGTCTTGGCTTGAGGAGACCTTCATAATAGTGTCTCACGACGTGGACTTCGTCAGGATGACTTGCGATAGAGTGGCCCTAATGAAAAACGGCAAGATAGTCTCCTACATGGATCCAAAGAAGATAACGTGGGAGGCCTTAGCGGCTGAGCTAAGCGAGTGAGCTTAAGCCCCCCACCAACTATTTACGCTATTCTCTCACCCGCTGTAGGCCCCGGCTTAATGCTATAGACCTCTTCAACCCTCAGTAGCACGCCAGCCTTCGTTTGGAGGTTTGGCTTAACCGCCTTGACCACCTCGATAGCCTTCTCGAATATCGGGCCTGACGTGTAGATCTCGACCTTGCCCTTAACTTGGTATCCCTCCCTCGTCTCGGGGTTCCAGAACGTTAGGGAGGCTTGGGGGTTGACCTCTAAGTTCCTCCTAGTCTTGTTGAAGAAGTTGTCTGCTATTAGGATCTCCTCATCGCTCAAGACCTTGACGAAGATTATGGGCACCGCGTTTGGCTTACCATCCTTGCTAGCGGTAGAGAACACACAGAAGCTCTTAGGAGCCACTTGCTCGAGGAGTTGAATAACTTGACTTGGCATCTTGACCATAAAATCCACACCTCCTCAGCCTCTACAACACCTCTCGATAAAAGCTTTAGGTAGGCTTCGAGAGCTCATCGAAGCTCACAAGCCCTTTATTGAAGCTTGCTCGTGTGATCGAGGTGAATTATGATTAAACGCTTAGTGAGGTGTTACTAGAAATGCTATAGCTAGGCTTAGGGTTATGATTGCAAGCACGAGCAGCGACGTTACGAGGTAGCTCAAGTCTCTTTTACGAGCTGAATAAGCTGCCACAGTTAGTAATCCAGCTAGTGGAGTTGCTAGTAGAGTTAGTGTTCCGAGGAGAGCTAAGCTCTCACTAAACTCCTCTAGGCTAGAGGTAAAGCTTAGTGCTAAGCTTAATGCGCAGAGCACGAGGCTGACGATGAGGCCTACGCTGAAAACCCTCTTCAAGATATTCCCTCTCTCCACGTCAAACACCCGGTAGCGCAACGCCTAATAGCAAGGCGAGCCCCCTGCTAAAGCTTAAGTAGGCTAGGCAAGCCAGTAGCAGCCCGAACACCGCCTTAATTGCTGATGCTCTCAGCTTATTCATTACTAGAGCGCCTAGGGTTGAGCCTAAGGCAACGCCTATAACCATTGGAGCTATCATGAAGGGGTCTAGAAGGCCAAGCGACATAAACACTGAAGCACCTATAGAGGCAGTTAATCCAACCATTATTTGGCTAGTCGCAACTGCGACTTTCACGGGTACCTTCATGAGCTTGTTCATGAGCGGCACGTTGAAGGAGCCTCCGCCGAGCCCTAAGAAACCCGACATCAAGCCAGCAGCCCAGGAGGCAGCTAGCCCGTGGCTGCTCTTCGTTACGTTGTACTTGACCTTAACCTTAAACCGCTCGTCGTAGTACTCTGAGGAGAGCTTGAATTCCTTGGCTAAGCGGTCTTCAACCACCTCTGAGAACACTCCTCTCCTCAACATCTCGTCTTCAAGCCTAATACCCTTGAACTGGAGTAGTGAGAGCACTACCAATACGAGGCCTAGTGAGATGTGTAGAGCTGGTGAAGGTGCATAAGCCGCTGTGAAAGCCCCTATAGATGCGCCGACGGCGGCTGCCACCTCTAGGAATAGAGCTAACCTCACATTCACAAGGCCTTTAGGTATGTACCTACTACTGCTGGCAATGCTTGTGGCTATGACGCAGACAAGGCTAGCGGCTACAGTCTCCTTTATGGGTACGTGGAGTATCGTGGAGAGGACGGGCACTATGATCACTCCACCCCCAATGCCCACGAGAGCCCCTAGAAAGCCAGCTACTAGGGATACTGATAGTAGCGTTAAAGCAAGCGCCTCGATCAAGATTTCTCCTCCAAACTCATGGAGATGCTCCGCCTCTATCTAGATGCTCCACTAAGCTTATCAGCTTAGCGAGGAAACCTTGACTCAATAATCTAGCTGGGCGAGTACGCGATGAGTCAAGAGGCCACGCTGAGGCAGAGGATAATTGAGCTCTTGAGGTCCTCTGCTGAGCCTTTAACCGTAGACGAGATAGTACTAGCCCTCGACTTGGAGCCTTGGAGGGCTAAGGAGGTCTACGAGCACTTGACGCACATAGCTAAGACTGTGAGGTCTAGGAGCGGTGGTGGCGAGGTGTTGGTTATGACTCCGCCCTACTGTAGGTCATGTGGCTACACGTTTAAGGAGCTCCGTAAGCCTAAGAAGCCCAGTAGGTGTCCAAGGTGTAAGAGTGAGAGGATTTCTCCTCCAGCGTTTAAGATATTGTTGTCGCGAGACCTCTAGGCTTGAAGCCTTGACTCCTTAGGCTACTCCATGACCTCCTCCGCCTTGACCTCTAGCTCCCTCCTAAGCAGGTCTATGTAGCTCCTAATCGTCTTGAGAACCCCTTTAACCTGCTGTAGATTTGTCTGCTCTAGCTCTTTGAGGGCCTCGTCGACTCTGTAGGTCAGCTCGTCGCTTAGGGCTAAGAGCTTCAAAAGCTCCTTCAGCTCTAAGCTCATTTCGCTTCCTCCTCCTTAATTATCATCCTCTTAGACTTGCCCTCGTACCTCGGCAGGCTTCCTGGATCCACTATCTCTATCTTGGGCTCTATGAACAGGCTGTTCTTGAACTCGCTTAGCAGCTTCTTGAGGAGTAGTGGGGTTTGCTCGGGCTTGGGCACCTCCACCTTGACCACGAAGTCGTAGGGGAGCTTAGTCTTGTCCACGATGACTTGGTATTCCAGTATCTCCTTGTGCTTCAGCAGTACCTCCTGAATCATCGATGGCATTATCTTGACCCCCTTGAAGTGTATCACGTCGTCAACCCTAGCTCTAACTCTCAGACACCTCGGGAAGGCCTTTCTACCGCACTCGCAGGGCTCTTCGTCTAGGACTGTTATGTCGCCAAGCCTATACCTCACTATGGGGGTTGCCTCCTTGACTAGGTGTGTGAACACCATCTCTCCTTCCTCACTTGGACCTACGGGTTCACCCGTCTTGGGGTCTACTACCTCGAGTAGGAAGTGGTCAACCCAGAAGTGGAAGCCCTTCTCGTAAACGCACTCCTGACCTGCACCTGGACCGCAGAGCTCAGTTGCGCCGTAGATGTCTCTTGCCCCTCCACCCCTAATCTTTAATCCAAGCCACTCCTCAATTCTCTGCCTCATCTTCTCAGTCCACATCTCCGCTCCGGGTATTGTGACCCTCAAGTTCAAGTCCTTCTCGACGTCTATGCCCATCTCCTTGACAAGCGTCGCTATGTAGTACTGATAGCTCGGCGTCCCAGTCATGACGGTCGCCTTGAAGTCTATTAGGGCCTTTATGAGCGCCTGAGTCCTGCCAGTGCCCCAAGGTATTACGGTGGCTCCAACCAAGAAAGCGCTTTCGTGAAGCCCTAGCCCGCCTGTGAATAGTCCGTAGCCGTATATGTTCATTATCACGTCCCCCGGCTTGACGCCAGCGCATACGTAGGACCTAGCGGCTAAGTTCATCCATGTGTCGTAGTCCCTCCTCGTGTACCCGCCAAGTATAGGGACTCCAGTTGTGCCAGAGCTCATGTGCCAACAGACAACCTCTTCTCTCGGCACGCAGAGGAACTCCCCTCCATGGGGGTAGCCGTGCTTCCTCAAGTCGTCCTTCGTCGTGAACGGGAACTTCCTGATGTCCTCTAGGCTCTTGACATCAGTTGGGTGTAACCCAAGCTCCCTAAATCTGCGTCCGTAAAACGGGCTTCTCCTGTAGACGTAGTCTATCATGTACTTAAGCCTCTTGAGCTGAATTTTCTCTATAGCCTTCTTAGAGGCGGTCTCGACGTGAGGCTCCCAGTACTTAACCTCCATCTCTGAGCCACCTAGGCCGCAAGTAGAGTGGAGATGGCTGGATAAAAGCATGATGGGCAAGAAATA
The DNA here is from genome assembly GCA_003650865.1 of Thermoprotei archaeon. Lineage (GTDB taxonomy): Archaea > Thermoproteota > Methanomethylicia > Nezhaarchaeales > WYZ-LMO8 > QMSN01. The sequence goes on along the minus strand of QMSN01000049.1, from coordinate 274 downwards.
TTGCCCACGTATCAAAGCTTAAAAATCTTAGAAAGGCGGTGTAGCATGCATCAGCTAGAAGCGTTAATATGTGGTGAGCTTCAAGTAACTAATTTAGCTGATGGGCTGGAGATGGGCTTATGACCTCTTGGCCTAAGATCCTGGCTTTATGCGCTTCAGCTGCTGTCGTTATCCTCCTAGTCTCAATGTTCTTACTAAGCCCTCCCAGTAGCCCTCCACCTCAGCAAGGTGGACACGAGAAGCCTCCTGCAAAGCCCCCTGAAGAGGGATCTTC
>QMSN01000048.1 GCA_003650865.1 Thermoprotei archaeon | reverse complement strand
TAGAGCCAAGTTTCACGGTGTAAAGCTGTGCAGCAATCGTAGATCACCTTCGAGTGTAGGGCTTTAGGCTTAAAGACGCCCACTTAAATCCTCTCTTTTCGACTACATCTTGGACTTGGAGCTTGAACTCCAATAGCCTCTGCATGACTTCCTCAGGGACCTCGATCCTCACACATCCACGTGACAGCCTAGCCCTTAGGGCTACGTCGCCTACAAGTCCTTTAAGCTCCTCTTCAAGGTCCTCAACCTCCTCAAGGAGCTCCTCGCTTAAGGGTGTGAACTCCTCAATTCTTGTTGCCCTACAGCTATTGGGAGGTTTCGAGGCTGTGGGGATCCCGAGCCTTGCGGCGGCGAGCCTTATGTCCTGCTTGCCCACGCCTAAATCTACGAATGGCGTGTGCACCCCCTCCTCCTTCAAGGCCCTGAGTCCAGGTCTAGTGGGAGCTTCGTCTGAATTCACGCCCTCCACGATCTCGAAGTCCAAGGCCCCTCTTTGGAGCAGCCACTCCTTAACGGCCTTGACCCTAATCTTCTTGCACTTATAGCACCTCAACGGCGTGTTGAGCGAGACTTGGTAATCTACGAGCTCGTTGACCTCAACTAGCGAGTGCTGAACTCCAAGTAGCTCTGCTACTCTACAAGCATCCCTTATGTCGGAGTTAAAGGTCAGCGGCGACTTCACGGTTACCGCTACGACGTCGCTTAAAGCCATCTTAGCTAGAGCTGTGAGGAGTGAACTATCAACTCCACCTGATAGCATTACAGCTACTCTACGCAACCCCCTCAAGTAGTCAATTACAGCCGTGAACTTCTCGCTCAACCCCCTCTTAAGCATGAGCTACCCCAGTAGAGCACAAGCTACATCTCCTAGTTAAGTCCACGCCGACCTTGTGGAACCTCATGTCCTCGCCGCTGAATATTAGAATCTCGCCCTTCAACACCTCTCCGTAACCCGATATCAGCTTTACAGCTTCTAGCGCCTGAAGCGAGCCTATGACGCCGGCTGTAGCCCCCATGACTGGAACGATGCCCGCTACATCCGTCGGGTTTCCCAAGACGCACCTCAAGCAAGGTGTTTCGCGTGGGATTATGGTGGTTAGCCTACCCTCAAACTCGTAGACAGCTCCATGGATGAAGGGTTTGCCAGCCCTATACGCCTCATCTGAGACTTTGAATCTAGCTTTGAAGTTGTCGAGGCCATCGACCACCACGTCCATCTCCTCGACAACACTTCTGATGTCGCTAGGGCTCTCCACGTCGACGGCTAAGGCCTTCACGTCGACCTCGGGGTTCATCTCCTTAAGCCTTTGCCGAGCCACTTCAACCTTCAAGGAACCCACGTCAGAGGGCTTGTAGAGGAGCTGTCTATTCAAGTCAGTCTCTGAGACACGATCTCTATCAACAAGCACGAGCTTCCCCACGCCCGCAGCGGCTAGGTACATAGATGATATGGAGCCCAGCCCTCCCACACCGAAGACTGCTACTGACGACCTCTTGAGCTTACTCTGCCCTTCAACTCCAAACCCGAATATCCTGATCTGCCTGTCGTACCTCTCCAAGCTTAAGCCCCCCTGAGGAGCCTTAAGACCTCGACTAAGATCTCCATGAACGAGTCCACCTCCTCCTCAGTGTTGTAGAGGTAGAGTGATGCTCTGACAACCCCCTGCTCTTCGCCTAGTACATCCCTGACTAGAGGTATCGCGCAGTGAAATCCGGATCTAACGCAGACACCCATTCTACCTAGGGCCATTGCTACTTCGTCTGAACTCACGCCGTCAACCGCGAATGACGTTATGCCTGTCTGGGGCTTCTCGGGGCCTAGCACCTTAACCCCTTCTACTTCAACAAGCTTTCTTCTCAGCTTCTCTGCGAGCTTGACCTCGTGCCTCCACACATCCTCAAGCCCTATCTTGGAGAGGTAGTCGATGGCTGCTCCAAGGCCTACCACACCACTTATTGGAGGTGTTCCAGCCTCGAAGACTTGGGGTTTCTCTACGAGCTCGAAGCTTTCAAGGCTTGCATCAGCGACCACGCCACCCCCAACCATCATGGGCCTCAGCTCAACCCCCCTCCTGACGTAGAGGACTCCTACGCCTGGCGGGCCACACATCTTGTGGGCTGAGAATGCTAAGAAGTCGCAGCCCAGCTCCTCGACGTTGAGCGGCATGTGTGGGGCTGACTGAGCTGCGTCGACGAGCACGAGGGCACCGTGATCCTTGGCTAAGCGAGCTACTTTACGTACTGGAGATATCGTGCCAAGCACGTTGGACACGTGGGTTAGGGCTACAAGTCTTGTGCGCTTATCCACGGCTTTAGCGAAGTCGTCCAGCGACAGCGAGCCATCAGGTTTAGGCTTTACAACTCTAACCTCAAACCCGTAGATCCTGCTGGCTCTCAGCCAGGGCAGCATGTTCGAGTGGTGCTCGAGACCTGTTATCACTACGTTGTCCTCTTTGCTCCACTCGACCCCCATCGACACGATGTTTATGGCTTCAGTAGTGTTCTTCACAAAGGAGACCTCGCAGCTCTCAGCCCCTATGAACTTAGCTACCTTAGCTCTAACCTCCTCATAGGCCTCAGTAGCTCTTTGAGCTAGTGGGTAGACCCCTCTACCTATGTTCGCCCTGCAGTTGAGCAGGTAGTCGGCGATGGCCTCAACTACTTGCTTAGGGGTAAGCGATGTAGCTGCGTTATCGAAGTATAGCACTCCCGATGAGAGTAGGGGGAAGTCCTCCCTAATCCTGTAGACATCGAGGCACGGCATCACGAGCTCAGTAAGAGATATCCTTATGCTCTTCATAAATATGGCGTAGAGCATGACTGAATAGTGCAGGGCTATGAGCCTCCCCACACCTGAAGAGCTTAGAAGAATGAGGTTAATGGCCGGCTTAACTCAGAGGGAGCTGGCTGAGAGAGCTGGTGTCAGCCAGTCCCTCATAGCTAGAATAGAGTCTGGAACAGTTGATCCTAGGCTCTCGACGCTCAGGAGGATATTGAAGGCGCTGACGCCCTCTATGGGGGGCTTGAGGGCTGAGCAGGTCATGCACAGCCCCGTCGTGTGGGTTGAGGTTAACGAGCCTGTTAAAAACGCTGTGGAGCTCATGGAGAGGTACGGGATATCGCAGATACCGGTTCTAAGGGGTGGAAACGTCGTAGGGACGATTTACGAGACCACCCTCCTAAAGCAATTCCTGAAGACTAAGAATCCGAGCTCCCTCTTCAACAAGCCTGTGCATGAGGTTATGGAGGAAGCCCTCCCCATAGTATCCCCATCAACCCCCATAAGCGAGATACTCGCCCTGCTAGGCGGGGATAAGCCAGCGGTCCTCGTCATGAGGGAGGGCAGACTGCTGGGGATAATAACTAAAATCGACGTGATATCGGCTATTAAGCCTAGAGAGGTGAAGGGTGTAGCTCATGGTTCTAAGCAAGGATAGGCTTAGGAGATACCTCAACGTCAAGAGGGAGTACTCGGAGGACAAGTACATCAACGTAAACCCCATACAGAGAGGAGGCGTCTTAAGCAAGGAGGCTAGGCTGGCTCTCTTAGAGTGGGGTGACGGCTACTCGATATGCGACTTCTGTCCTCCACAGACGCCTAGGCTCGACAAGATAACTAGGCCTCCAATAAGGGACTTCTACCAAGACTTGGCGGAGTTCCTCGGCATGGATGAGGCTAGAGTTGTGACTAGGTGTAGAGAGGCTAAGCTCATAGTCTTCATGACCCTCGCCAAGCCCGGGGACTACGTGATCCTAGACAGCTTAGCTCACTACACGAGCTACTTAGCTGCTGAAGCCGCTGGGCTTAAGGTTAAGGAGGTCCCCAACTCCGGGTATCCCGAGTTCAAGGTGGACGTTGAGGGATACGCCTCTAAGATAGAGGAAGTTCTAAAGGAGACAGGCAGGCCTCCAGCTCTAGCCTTGATAACTCACGTGGACTACATGTACGGCAACTTCGCTGATGCCTCCAGAGTAGCCAAGATATGCCACGACTACGGAGTTCCAGTGGTCCTCAACGCTGCTTACACAGCTGGCGTCAGCCCAGTTAATGGTAGAGCTCTTGGAGTAGACGTAGTAGTTAGTAGCGGGCATAAGAGCTGGGCTTCCTGCGCGCCAACGGGCATATTGGCGTTAACTCAGGAGATGGCCAAGGAAGTGCTGAGGCCATCAAGCATAGAGGGCGACTTGACCAAGAGGAGGTTTGCTGTGAAGGAGCTCGCTCTGCTAGGCTGCACGGTGATGGGAGCCCCCCTCATGACGTTGATGGCGTCGTTCCCTCACGTCGTCGAGAGAATTGAGAGGTGGAGTGAGGAGGTTGAGAAGGCTAGGTTCGTGGTTGAGCAGCTTGAGAGGATTAAGGGGGTCAAGCAGCTGGGGGTTAAACCTAAAATGCACACCTTAATCCACCTAGAGACCCCATGCTTCTACGAGGTGTCAAAGAGGCATAAGAGGAGGGGCTTCTTCCTATACGAGGAGCTTAGAGAGAGGGGTATAGTGGGCATTCAGCCTGGCTTGACCAAGCACTTCAAGTTCAACGTCTACGGCCTCTCTTGGAGCCAAGTAAAGCACTTAGTCTGGAGCTTCCACGACATAGCTGAGAAGTACGGCTTAGAGGTAGCCTAGTCTTGGAGCTCTTGGACACCGTCATAGTTAGGCATGGAGCCGAGCTGGGCGTTAAGAGCTCAACGACTAGGTTGAGGTACGACAGGCTCTTAGTGAAGAACATGAAGGCGATGCTGAGCTCCAAGGGGTTACCCATAACCGAGATCGATAGGAGGTTTGGCAGGATATACGTGAAGACCCCCTGTCCAGTAGACGTGGCCAAGGCCCTATCGATGGTCTTCGGGGTGTCCTCGACCTCGCCGGCAGCCTCTTGTAAAGCTTTGCTTGAGGAAATAGCTGATACAGCCCTTAAGTTGGTCGGCGCTAAGAGCGGTAGGGGTCTCAGGTTTGCCGTTAAGTGTAGGAGGGTTGGCGTACACGAGTTTACGAGCATGGATGTCTGTAGGTACGTGGGCTCCAAGATCTTGGAGTTCAAGAGGGATGACGGCTGGCTCGTGGACTTAGAGAACCCAGAGGTGGTGGTTGGAGTTGAGGTAAGGGATGAAGACGCCTTCGTGTACATGGAAACCTACAGAGGCGTTGGAGGCCTACCCCTAGGCTCTCAAGGGCGGGTTCTATGCCTAATTAGTGGGGGCATAGACTCCCCTGTGGCTTCGTGGCTGGCCATGAGGAGAGGCTGCACAATAACACTACTACACTTCAACATACAGCCCTTCACAGGGGAGAAGACCCTTGAGAAGGTTGTAGAGCTTTCCAAGAAACTCTCCACTTGGTGTCCAGGCTACAAGTGCTCTCTCTTGGTGGCGCCATTCGGCCTCGTCTTGAAGGAGATAGTTGAGAAGTGCCCTGCAAAGCTTACATGCGTCTTGTGCAAGAGGATGATGCTGAGGGCAGCTGTTAGGGTTGCATCTAAGATGAGGATGAACGGCATAGTGACTGGAGACTCCATAGGAGAGCAGGCGAGCCAGACCTTGAGGAACATGATGGTTATAAGCGAGGTTGTAGGAGGCTTTCCTCTACACAGGCCTCTGCTATGCTTCGATAAGTCTGAGACCGAGAGACTAGCTAGGGAAATAGGGACCTACGAGATCTCCTCTAGACCTGATGAGGGCTGTAAAGCAGCTCCGAAGAGACCTGCGATAGCGGCTTCGCCAAGCGAAGTTGCTAAGGCTGAGCAGCTCCTCGACGTAGAGAGCCTCATCAGAGGTGTCGTGGAGAGATTGGTGGAGCTCGAAGTTTAACCCCTAGATGACAGGTACTCGTAGGCTGATAAAGCTGCTTTAGCCCCCTCTCCAGCCGCTATGACAACCTGCTTGTAAGGTATTGTTGTTGCGTCGCCAGCAGCGAAGACCCCTCTCCTCGAGGTTCTACAAAGCTGATCTACAACAATCTGTCCATACTCGTCTAGGTCTACGAAGCCCCTCAAGAAGTCGCTGTTCACAGCTCTCCCAATCTCTATGAACACCCCCTTAACCTCGATCTTCTCCTCAACTCCTGTCTCGACATCTCTAACTTTAATCCACTCGACTAGCCTGTCGCCGCCTATCTCGACAGGGCTCTTGCCCAACAACTTCACTATGTTGCTCCTACCATCAACCTTGTCCACTAACGCCTTGACGGCTCTGAACTGCCTCCTCCTATGGATGAGATAGACGACTTCTGCGAGAGAGCTTAAGTATAGGGCTGCATCTAAAGCGGAGTTTCCACCGCCTACAACTGCAACTCTCTTGCCCCTGAATAGTGGTCCATCACAGACAGCGCAGTAAGAAACTCCTTTGCCCCTGAACTCCTCTTCACCCTTAACCCCTAGGCGCCTGGGCTCAGCTCCTATTGCTAGTATGAGGGCTCTACACCTAAGCTCACCGCTCCATGAGGTCCTAACCTTAAAAAGCCCATCCTCCTCCTTGACGCCTACAACCTCATCTCCAACTATGCTGACGCCCAGCTCTTCAACTTGCTCAGCCATCCTGCTGGTCAGCTCAAAGCCAGCTATGGACTTGAAGCCAGGGTAGTTCTCTATAAGCGAAGCTTCAGCAGCTTGTCCACCAACAACCTTCCCCACGATTATGGCCTTCAAGCCGCTCCTAACACAGTAGATAGCTGCAGTCAAGCCAGCTGGGCCAGCGCCGACGATCACCACGTCGTACACTTCAGCAGCCACAACACCACCTCTAGCAAGCCTAAGGAACAAGCCCTTAGAAAACCCCACGCGCTAAGTCTATAACCTTTAAATCACCCCTCCCAACCATAAAGTAGACGAGCGGGGGTTCCCGAGCGGTTAAAGGGGCGGGTGTCTAAGACCGCTAGACTCAAGATCCCGTGGCGTAGGCCTTCGTGGGTTCGAATCCCACCCCCCGCACCACCTCATGTCTACGCTGGTGCTCGAGGTCTCAATTGAGCTATTATTAATTTAATGCTGTTGAGGCTGCTGAGGCAAGTGTGCTCACGATGTACGGAGGAGCATGCTGAAGGAGTACCTCATGCCATAGACCATGAAGACCACGGCGAATAGCGATGCCAACACAGCCCTAGACCTCAACTTCACCCCTCTTGGGCTCACACATGTTAATGCCTTAATACTTCAATTCCTAAAGCATATACGGTGTCAAGCTTGCCCAAGCCGAGGGTCGTCGTGTTCTCGACCATGACTGTCGACGGCAGGATAGCCAGTAGGACTAGGTTTAGCCAGTTGAGCTGTCCTCACGACTTGAGGAGGCTCCACGAGCTTAGGGCTTCTAGCGACGCGGTAATGGTGGGGGCTAACACGGTCATAATCGACGACCCATCGCTCAGGCTTAAGTACGTTGAGGGCAGGAACCCCGATAGGATAGTGGTTGACGGCTTGCTTCGCACACCACTATCAGCTAGGGTGTACACGCTCAAGAC
>QMSN01000047.1 GCA_003650865.1 Thermoprotei archaeon | reverse complement strand
TGACGAGAGCGCTCGTGTCAAGGTAGTATACCTCCTCAGCCTCCACCACGGGTAATCGCCTCAGCTCGACTATTTCTCAGCTCTCTCACGATTCTCGCCGAATCCAAGCCAATAGGCCTTGATGCAGGTACCTCGAATTCCGTAGTTGGCTCTAACACTCCTAAGCCAAGCTCCTCTGCTAAAGCATCAATCCACTTAGCCGAGATGAAGTACTCAAAGTACTCCTCAACTATACCACTTAGACTCACTCCCTCTCTACGAGCAATTAGCTTTACCTCCTCAAGGAGGTCTCCACTTACGCTCAAAGTAAGCTTCTTCTTAGCCATACCCCCTCACACGTATACACGTACATACGGACATAAATAACTTTAGATTAGGAGCCATGTATGATCCCATTGTTTGCGAAATACTCAGATCATGTACGGTTCTTAGCTACGGCGATTAATCATTAATGCTTGTTCAAATGGCTTTAGCTTTAAGTATTTTTAGCACATCACCATTTAATCACCTAATAAGTTGATTTCAAATACGCTAGGTATGCCACCTAATTTTTCGTAAGACAGGTTTAGCTTTTCGATTTCATCTTTACTTGGAGAAACCAAAATAACTAGTGCTTTTTTCAGCGCGACTCTTGATTAATGAGTGAAGCGTTTCCAGTAAGTCATCAGAGACGAGATGCATGAGTAATTAGCAAGAAGGGTTTGCGTAAAGATTGTTTGGAAACATGCTGATCTAGCGGTAAGGAATAACTAGGCCGATAATCATAGTTAGTACTTAGTACTATGTGTATCGTGTGTCGAAGGTTGTGAGGGCTAAGTATGAGAAAGGTGTGCTGAAACTACTTGAGGACGTGAAGATGCGAGAGAGTGGGGGAAGTCCTCGTTCGCTTGGAGAAGCTTGAGGATAGAGTTAGGAGGCTCCGGAAATCTCAGGGGGTGTTAGGCCAAGCTAGTAAGGAAGAGATAAAGGAGTTGTTGCTTGAAGCTGAGTTTGGGGTCTTCGCATTCTTGAAGAGGAAGGACTCTAAGAGAGCTTCCAGAAAAGCAATGGTGGTCTGAATAAATTGAGGGGTGAGTCAAAGAAGATGATAAAGATCGTCAAAATAAAGGCGAGAAAAGCTTTTACCTCCACCAAAATTCCAGGAGCGAATTATGTGGTAAACCAATATGTCGGTTGTCAACACGCATGTAGGTATTGCTATGCAAGATTTATGGGTAAATGGTATGATTATGGGGAATGGGGAAGCTGGATTGTGGTTAAGGAGAATTTACCAGAGCTTGTTAGAGGGGAGAGAGTGAAAGGAAAAGTTTACATGTCTAGTGTGAGTGATCCTTATCAGCCAATAGAGAGGGAAATCAAGCTGACTAGAAGAGTTTTAGAGAACATGGATAAAGACACTAGGCTGAGTATTTTAACGAAATCAGACTTGGTTTTGAGGGATGTTGATGTTTTTAAAAAGTTTAAAGACATAGAGGTTGGCTTAACTATCAACGGCTTTGATGGTAGGCTGAAAAGAGAAGTGGAACCTTTCGCTCCAAGTAATAGAAAGAGGATAGAGGCATTAAGGCTTCTCCACGAAAACGACATTAAGACGTATGTCTTCGTCTCGCCAATAATTCCAGATTTGGTTGATGTAGAGCAATTAATCAGGGAGACAAAAAGATTTGTGGATTTTTACTGGTTTGAATTCTTGAATTTGAAGGCAAGCGGTAGGGAGTTTAGAGAATGGCTGAAACAAAGTTACCCTGAAAGTTATGATGTGATTTCCAATAAAAGTAGGGCTGAAAGATACGTGAAAGAAGTGTTAAATGTTGTAAAAAAGAGTAATGTTTCGGTTAGAGGCATTTGTGTTCATTACCCGAAAATTTGCAATGAAGAAACAAGTAACAAAAGGAATTAGGGAGTTAAAGGGAGAAAACCGAGTAATAGAATCACCTTTTCCTGCATTAGTTAACTCACACAAGTGCTGCCAAGATCCTAGGGCGAGAAGAGACTGTTATCGTTGAGACAGAGGTCTAAGTTGCTACTAGATGAAGCAATGGTGATTAGAAACGCTCAAATTCACAATTGGTATCTATGGCCTGATGCTCGTGAGGTCTAGGGGCCAACGTGGTTGACATCGCAATTAGCCTGTGAGTCTAAATGCTAACTGGAGGAGAGGTGATGGCGGGCCCGCCGGGACTTGAACCCGGGGCATGCAGCTCCGGAGGCTGCCGCTCTATCCATGCTGAGCTACGGGCCCCTTTCAAGTTTAGTAGCGTCATGAGTGGATTTAAGGTTAATCTGCTTTAGCTCTATGTTCATGTGTTGCTTGTTAGATGTTCTGTATCTTTATGGAGCCCGTGGGGCAGACCTTTATGCACTCCATGCATCCATAGCATAGGTTTGAGTCCACCACTCCCACGTCATCGTCTATCTTGGCTATAGCCCCTGGGCCGCAGACCTTAACGCAGGCTCCACATCTCCTGCACGTCGAGTAGTTTATGGTTATGATCCTCATCGGCTGTCGAGCTTTAATCTGAGGTTTATATTGGTTACTCGAGGTGGCGGTTTTTAGAGAAGGTGGTATGCCGCCAGCTCCTTAAGGGCTTAATTCGAGCTTGACGCCATGTGCTTCTTAACAAGATCCTTGACAACCTCCACTTCAACCTCTCCTCTGCTCTGAAGCTCTCTGAGCTCACTTATCAGCGCTAGAGTGGAGTCCATGCCCTCCACAGCCCACAGCTCCACGTCTTCAACTCCAGCCTCGCCACTTGATGCTTGAAGAGCTGCCTTGGCGACTACTGGGTAGGCGAAGTTGAACCTAAGCTTTATACTTGAAGAGAGCACTGCTAGCCTAAACTTCTTGTGTAGGCTTGAGGAGTCGCCATTCGACTTGTCCAGCTCAACTATCTCCTCTCTAAGTAGCCGAAGGAGCTCGTATAGACCCTCGAGGTCTGATAGCAAGCTTTTAGTTGCATCTGAGCTCAGCATACCCCTACGCGAGTACGATGCAATCCTCTTAGCCACACTCTCACTGAGAGATGGTAATGGAGAAGGGGGCTTAACGCCCACCTCTAAGATCCTCTCCTCAACTGGTCTAGGTGTCGGCTTTGGCTCTACGCTTACGCCAGCCCACTTCAGGAAGTCTCTTAGTGAAGCCTCGTTCTTCGATAGTAGCCTAGGTAGGAGAGAGCTGTACTCCTCACTAGTAATCCTTTTCTCAGCTAGGAGCCACTTCAAGAGGTCTACAGCTCCCTCACGAGTCTTGACGTTGAGGAGCTTATCAACTGGAAGGCTATAGGCTTGATTTACTGGGTCGCTTAATAGGGCTGTGAGGTGTATGGTGTGTACGAAGACCTCTAGGCTAAGCCTACTATCGCTGTGCTCAAACTCCTCAAGGGCTGCGTAGGCTGGATTTAACACCTTGTACCTGCCGCCTACATCGACGAGGAGCTTCTCCAGCTCGCTTAAGCTCACGTTGGAGTCGACAATCCTAATCAAACTGAGGAGCGAGTCCACGTTTAGGACAGGGCCTATGGCCCCCTGAGGCTCCATTATGAGCAGCTTATCTATGACCTGCTTAGCCTCTTGGTAGACGTCGAGGGCCTTACTCCTAGGTATCCCCAAAGCGAACTTCAAGTAGCTCGGAAGGTACTGAGCGTCGGCATTAAGCTTAACCATAAAGGGCACCTACAATAATTAGTTGGAGGGAGCTACACTATTACCTTAACTGAGAGTGTAGACCATGAAGTTCCTCGGCTTAGACCTATCAGCGTCCAGCCGTAGGCCAACTGGCTACTGCATACTGAAGGCCGACTTGACTTGTAGTGTAGGGCTCGTCTGGAGCGATGAGGAGATAGTTAGGGTGTGCATCGAGAGCAAACCCACCATAGTGGCCATAGACTCCCCCTTAACATCATCAAGGAGGCACTTCAGGGCATGCGACCTAGAGGCTAGGAGGAGGGGGTTTAAGGTGTTGCCCCTAACGTTTCCAGCCATGAGGGAGCTGACGGCTAGGGGTATTAAGCTTAGAGTTGAGCTGAGCTCACTAGGCTTCAAGGTCATAGAGGTCTTCCCCACGGGCGCCTTCATAGCCCTCAGCCTAACACCTCCAAAGAGGAGCTTACCCGAAGCAGTTGAAGGCCTCAGAAGCCTCGGCTTGAAGTTGCCGAGCAACATCAGCGTCCACGAGGCTGATGCAGCCATGTCGGCCTACGTAGCCTACAAGTACTCTAAAGGCGAGGTGGAGCTCTTAGGAGACCCCTCAGAGGGGGTCATAGTTATACCCAAAACTGTAAAATCCAGCTAAGCCAAACATTATCTGGGGGGAAGGGCTTAGTATGGAGGCTCGGCTCGTAGAGGTTGTTGAGGCTCGGCTTAGAGGCGCTGGGCCAACCCCTAAGTTCGACGTGTACCACGTCCTCAAGACGCTCATGCTGTTGAGGGACGGCGTTATTGGAAGAGTTAATCTCTCAAGGCTTCTAGGCCTTGGAGAGGGCTCGACTAGGACCTTGATAAGTAGGCTCAAGTCCATGGGGCTCTTGGAGGAGTCTAAGAGAGGGTGCTCTCTCACGGATGATGGCCGTAGGCTTGCCTCAGCCCTAGCCGACAAGATCCCGGTGATCGCTGACGTAGATGTCAAGGGCTTCGGCGTTAAGGGTAGAGGGGTCGGCGTGCTAGTTAGGGGTGTTGGTCAAGGCATCGACGTCGTGAAGCTCCGAGATGAAGCTGTTAAAGCTGGAGCTGAGGCCTTGATAACCCTCCTCTACGTTGATGGGAGGCTCTCGATGCCCACTGTTGAAGACGATGTTGGCTCGAGGTGGCCCTCAACAGCTGAGACAATAATCTCCACCTTTAAACCATCTGAGGGCGACGCAGTGCTAATAGGCATAGCTGAGATAGCTCAGAGAGCTGAGAAGGGGGCTTTAATGGCGGCTTGGAGCTTAGCCTTCAAGTGGAGCTCACCTGAGCGTTAACGTGAAGCCAGTGTAGAGGGGCTTACACCTGTCACCGTAGACCTCTCTCAAAGCCCTTATCCCCACATCGCCAGTACAGTGACCCGGATAGACCTCCTCGACGCCCAGCTCCTTAAGCCTCAAGGCAACACTCTTAGCCTCACTTAAGCTACTCCAGGCTAGGTGGAAGCCCCCTAAGACCTTGAGGGGCCTATTAGATGCCTCTACGAGCCCAGAGAGGTACTCAACTATCCTGTCGATGCCTGGATGAGCACATCCGGTCAAGACCATGTTTACATCGTCGAGCTCTACTCGTAGCAGTAGCTCATCCCACATTTCATCAACCTTCACGACGCCATCCTCGCTTAGAACACCTAAATTGCCGTCAACCCTGCGATTCCTTATACCTCGAGTGTCATGGACGTATACGCCCTCAGCCAGTTGGAGTGGTGGTTGACCCGTTATGGAGGCCCCCATGAGCTCTAGCTGCAGGCGCGTGTAGGGGACTCCTATGTACTTCAAGCATGGCTTTATCCTAACCTTCGTCTCGAAGGCCCTTGGGTGCATCACGACGAGCTTCCTAGACCCCTCCAAGGCAGCTGGGAAGCCTCCTGTGTGGTCGTAGTGCCCGTGGCTCACCGCGATTACATCGACCTTCTCAAGCTCCACTCCAAGGGCTTTAGCGTTGCTCTCCAAGACTTCTGGCGAGGGCCCTGTGTCGAATAGTATGAGGGCTCTCCTATCCTTCTCGTATAACAGCTCGAGCAGTAGAGATAAGCCGTGAGCAGTCTTCAAGCTTAAGGAGGAGTCGGGGTTGGGCTTATTATCGACTAGCACCGTGATCTTGAGCTCCAAAAGCTCCACCGCTTAAGCCTACCCACAAGAGGCACATCTCTCTTATCCCGTAGTTCACTCAGCCTTGAGAGCTCGCTCTACGCCAAGCGAGCTTGCAGGCTAGGCTAAAGGTCTCCTCAGCCTCCCTTATGGAGGCTACGCCTATAGCCACTGAGTCTACGTCAGGCCTCTCCATGACCCAGCTTATGGCCCTACTCACCTCCAGCCTACCAGCCCCCAAGACCTTCTTGGCTATGACCACCACGTTCATCCCCCTAAGCTCGCGCATGGTCTCCTCCACGTTCGTATTGTAGAGGCCAGCGTAGTTCATGGGGATCATGACTGCCCTCAACCCCTCAACCCCCTTAACCTTCCTGATCGACTTGAGAGGGCTGTGAGTCACGACTCCAGGTATGACTCCGAGGCCCTCAGCTTCCTCGATGAACGACTTTATCTCGTCCTTGCTTGCGGAATCAGTTATCATCGCGTGAGCTAGCACCATGAGGGGCTTGATTGGCTTAAACCTCTCAACAGCCTCTCTAGGGCCATCCCAAGTGCTAACTACAAGCACGGGGTCGACCTTTGACATCTCTCGTGCAGCCTTAACTTCATGAGCTACGGAGTCCACGTCTATCGCTTGAACCCATGACAAGCCCCTCTTGAAACACCAGCTCAATATCTCAGCCACAGCACCCCTCCTAGCCACGAACTCGAGGTAGTACTGATGGCTCTTCTCGAACTGTCCAGCAGCTATGAAGGGCGATGTCCCCACCATAACTCTCGAGATCTTAACGCCAAACTTCTCAACAACTGGAGGTCTCAAGTCCACCTCCATCTCAACCAATATTACAACGCCCATAGAGCAGATAAGCTTGTCTGGCTCTATAAGTTCTTGACATGAAGCGATTTAACGTCTCATAAAGCATATCTTCATAAACTTTAAAATTCTATTGAAACAACATATTATCGGGTGTCTTCGTGAGCGTTGAAGAGCTCATCAAGATGTTGAGAGAGAAGCCTGAGCTCCTCGATAGAGTTAGAGAGGTCATCATGAAGCTTGAGGAGGAGAAAGCGGCTTTAGAGAAGGAAGCTATGTCAGTTTCGACTAGAGTCAGCCCTACTCTTAGGGGGGCCATATGGAGGTTGAAGAGGATCTATTTCTCCGTTGTATCTAGGGAGAAGCTTAAGCCAGCTGAGAACCTCCCGCTCTGGAAGAGCTTCATAACGAGCTTCATAGAGTGGGTTAACAGCAATGAGGAGGTTAAGGCATTCTCAGATAAGCCCGCTAGGCTAACGTTAAACTACAAGGTTGAGGAGGGGAGGGTTGTACCCACAAGTGTGGTCATAGAGTTCTACGAGAAGATAAAGACCATTAGGTATGCTGCACCTCAACTCTTCAGCTGAAAGGATTGTAGAGACCTCACTAAGCTGTGGACAGCACTTCGCTGGATGCTGGGTAGAGGAAGCCCTCAATTCGAATACTCAACGTGAACAGCACTTCCTAGGGGTTCCACTAGGCTTTGCAACTATCTACTGTAGAAATAGGAGAAGAGTTAGAGGCTACTTGTGAGGTTTAGGTCCTCCTCGAGAGTCTACGTGCACATTCTCTGCACAGTCCATGCCCCACGTGGCATTGCGAGCATATAGGCTTGCCGCACCTCCTACACTTAAGCTGTGAGACCCTGACTTTGCATATTTGGCACTTCATCACTTGCTCCTCAAATCGCTCTCAACTATGTCAGCTAT
>QMSN01000046.1 GCA_003650865.1 Thermoprotei archaeon | reverse complement strand
TATTAAGACTATTTGGGGCTTATTAGGCTGAGATCTTAGGCTATAACGAGGAGAGAATGAAGGTAACTTTAAGGCGTATCTGGATATACCTCATGCTTCTCTTTAGCATGTTGTGCTTAACAGTTAGTATTGTTCATGCCCAAGAGGATGTGGTTAATAATACTGATACAAACATCTTTAATAAATACATAAACGGCTTTAAGAGCGCCATAGACGACTTTTTATCATCAATCCAAGAGGCCTTAATCTACGTGATAAATAAGGGTCTCATATTCCTAGTAACCGTGATTAGAGCATCCTATGTAGCTTTAGCTCTTTTAGGGGTCGTTTTATGGGCTTCAGGATTCTCTCCATATAGAGGGAGAAGCTTAATATTAGGCGCTATTATTCTTGCTGTAGTCTCTGAAGTAGCATATGGTATGTTGTCCCCTTAAAATGGAGAGTGGGCAAAACGCTAAGCAACTTCTTGACTCTCAAAGATCTTGAAGAGCTCTGGCATACTGTTAAGCGTATACCTCTTGGTTGTGATTCCATAGATAACCTTCTGGAGGGAGGTTTTCTAACTCATAGTATAACGTTAATCTACGGTGAACGCTCTTCAGGTAAGACTCAACTTTGCCTTCAATTAACTGCACATACGTTGACGACAAGCGATGACTACCTCGTATACATAGACGTGGACTCCACTTTCGCGCCTGAAAGAGTTGCAGCCATGATCGGCGCTATAAAGGGGTCTGGAAAGGTAGACAAAAAAGTGCTTTCGAGAGTTATGTACTACAAGCCATCGACGTTTGAAGAACAGAGCAATATCGTGAGCTCCTTATACGAGTTGTGGAGGAGATCGCATTACCGCCTTGTGATAATAGACTCCCTTTCTACGTTGATTAGGGGTGAATATGGTATAGCTACTATTGAGAGACAGAGAGCTTTATCAAGCTACATAAGAACTCTTCAGCTTTACGCCCTTAAGACTGGTGTGGCAGTAATAGCTACGGATAATGTCTACCAAATAGAAGATCAAGGTGAGGAGAATCTCCTACCATCGTCTCACAACGCCTTTGAGCTCTCAACCACAAGGATTAGACTGAGGAAAAGCGTAGGTTCAAAGAGGATATGTCGAGTCGAAGCCTCACCCCTAATTCCTGAAGGTGAGGCAGCTTTCATCATAACGGAGAGTGGGCTGCAAAGCTTGTAGGCGTTGGCCCCGCCCCGTTACGCCTGAGTGGAGTACTCGCTTCTACACTCCTCGCATAGGAAGTGACCATTAACTTCACGGAGGTCTTCAGACCATTCTCCACAAATCTCGCATTGTCCCACTTGAGTTTCCTTCACATATTTTTCTTCGCCAGCCTCTTTTGATGCCAGTATCTCTATTAGTGCTGGAGCAACTCTCAGTATATCTCTGTCGGTCACGATGCCCAGCAGCCTCCCTCTCTCAATGACTACAAGCCTCCTGACCTTGAACTTAGACATTTTACTCATAGCGTCTACAAGGGGGGTCTTAGGATCTACTGTCAAGAGCGGTGAAGACATGACTTCTCTACAGGTAACCTCGTCGCCATTAAGGCCCTTGGCCATAACCCTTGAGATAAGGTCTCTCTCCGTAACTATACCTATGGGCTTACCCTGCTCGTTAACTACTATGACGCACCCTATACCGTACTTCTCCATGAGTATGGCTGCTTTCCTAGCTTCTTCTTTTGCTTTAACGGTTATGGGGTCTACGGACATTACGTCAGCCACTTTGATATCCGCTACATTCAACTTATGGCATCCCTCCTAGAGGAGGTTTCATAGGCTAGAATAAAAGGCTATCGCCTCTTTAACCTCGATTTTACTTAGTTTTCCTTGAATTTTTCGATTCTAAAACCACCTTGAGGTAGTAATCGCAATATTTCCTCTGGATCTACCCTAGCACCTGCAAAACCCTTGGCGTTCAATACGCGATTAAAGAACTCTGCGATTCTCTTTGCCGTAATTGTGCGCTCTAAGTCGCTTGGCGTTACGATGACGTACGCCTGAGAGTACTTCGATACTGCTGAGGGAGGACCTGAAAACGTGAGGATCCTATTTTCCTCGATTAAGAGGCCTACGGCTAACCTTAAAGGTACTCCTCTTATGTAGTTTCTATTCCCCCTAATCATGAAGGCCCCTTTAGGTAAGTACTCACCTGAAGGTGGAGTCTTAGACACTTGAGAGCCCAAAACCCAGTACACGTCTACAGATCCAAATCCAGCCTTCCAAGCCTTGGAGTAAGCAGCAGCAAGCTGTGCAGCTTCATTTATGGTGGTTAGAGGTAATTCTCTTCCATCAACCTTAATTATGACTGAAGAGGCGCCCACTATATCGGCATGTAGGTACACGTCATGGTCATTCATGTGCTTCTTAACTAAAACCTCGTTTTGAGTGGCATCTCTACCGCCAACAACTAAGAAGCCGTCAGTCGACTTAAACCATAGAAACTTCTCATACCAGTATCTAACCTCCCTTCTGACTTTAATCCTCTTCTCAATGAGACCACCAAGCTCTCCTCTTCTTCTATGTAGCTCCTCTAGCTCTTTCTCTTTTTCAGAAAGCACCTTTATGCTCATCTCGATCTTTCTCTTAATTTCCTTAAGCTCTTCGTATAGCTGAGATATGTTAGCCATGAGCGATTTGGATGGGTTCAAGCGTACTTCGTGTCCACATACGTTTAGAGTGACCATTTTGCTCTTTAGATCCACCGACTTGACCTCAACGTCCTCAATTCTTAACCCCTCTTCTCTAGCCCAGGTGAGCGTTTCCCTTATTTTGTGGAGGACCTCCTCCATTAACTCATACTTATCGCGAAGTAGATTTATGATTCTTTCCACGTACTCTTTCTCTCTTGAAAGCTCTGAGATTTTAGCCTTCAACTTCTCAATGGTAGACGTCAACTTTTTCTCTTCTGCAGAGAACTTTAAGAGATCACTCTTCGCTAGGCTTTCCTTAAACCTCTCATGGAAAAATTTGTCCACAGCCTCGCAAAAACTATTAAATACCTCGCTTCTCATGCCACGATAAATGGCGAATTCTATGGGGACAACTGAGAAGGGTTCATCATCTTTAAATATTATAGTAGGTCTAGAGCCTTTGTCTAGGCGTTGGGTCATCTCATTAATTATCTCCACAATTCTTCTAAGGTCTTCAAGCCCTACCCTTGAAACCTCTATTTCAGGGTCTAGATTAAGTCGAGCCAATACTTCATATGAAATTTCAGGCGAACCTAGGGCAGAGATCACTAAGTTGATAAGCTTTTTCTTCTTGACCTTCTCTAAGACTTCAATTAGGCTATCCGTTGAGACCTCTGAGATTATGTTAGGAGGGAACTTGTAGCATTCTCCTCTTTTGACTATTCTATCTTTGTACTCGACTTCTCTATGCGCGCCGATGATCCTCTTCTCTTCATCACAAAGTATCAAGTTACCTTCTCTTACGAGCTCAATGAATAACGTAAATCTTTCCTGCCTATTGAGAATGTTTACTCGTACTATTCTGTCAAAGCCTATTTGAGCCACATTTTCTATCACTCCTCTCCTTAAGTACTTCCGTAACATCATGCAAAATGGTGGGGGCATCTTTGGCTTCTCAAAATCGTAGTTGGTAAGGCTTATCCACGATGGAAGGTAGATCATTAAGAGCCTCGTTTGACCATCTCTGCAGCGTATTTTGAATAAAAAAGCATCATCGAGCGAATACACATTTACTACAAATCCTCCCACTATTTTGCTTTGTAGCTCTCTTACCACAGCCTTTATGTCAAGCGCTGAAAGAGCTTCCTTTGCCTTTAACTTCAGGGCAACCATGATGTACTCCACCTAAACTTTTTATTAAAGCTAGAGTTAAAGATTCGCAGGTTAACTATGAGGCCGGGGACTAAGATATACGTAGCGAGAATAACATTTGCTCTCATAGCTGGATTGCTAAGTGCTACTGTAACTCCTCTATGCATGCCCTTTAGCATACCAGTAGTGATAGCTCCAGTAGCAGTAGCTGCAGTCCTATACGTGGCGTCATATTACTTCGTGAGAGATGTTATTAAAATAACGCCATCTATGCTCAACGAGAAGTCGTACATGTACAGGGGTGGTCTATTCACTTACATACTGATTTGGCTCATTGTGTGGACTCTTGTAGCATCTCTCTATAACCCATCTTTGATATATCCATCACTCTAGTGGTGGTTGATGAGGGTAATAGTGAGAAATTGCAAAATATATAGGGATCAAGGGGTAATTGAAAATTGCTATTTGATTTTCGATGACGGTTTTATAACGGAAATGGGGATAGAGCACAACATGAAGCAGAACTTTGATGAGAAGTACGATGCAAGAGGTAGGCTTTTACTACCTGGAATAATAGATGCACATACGCATCTGCGAGATCAAGAACTTAGGTACAAAGAGGATTTTTTAACAGGTACTTCTAGTGCTGTCTTAGGTGGCGTCACTACATTAATAGATATGCCTAATAATGTGCCTCCTACCGATAGTCCTCAACGCCTTAAAGATAGGATGAAGTGCGCAAAGGGGAAAATCTTAGCAAATGTGGGATTCGCTTGTTACCCCTCTACCGAGCTGGGAGTTAATAGAAGGATGATCGAGGAAGGAGCTATAGCCTTTAAGATATTCACCTATAACTTCATGAGTGGAGATCGCATAGAAAGAACTTCTCTAGGGAGAGTGCTTAAAGCTATAGCTCCTCTGAAGAAGAGGTTAATGGTGCACTGCGGTCCTAAAATTACTTATGACTTAGTGTTAAGCTCTCTGAGAAGTAAGAAGTACTTTAAGTTGTGTAAGCTGGAAGTGCAAGCAGTTAAGCAGGTTATCTCCTTAGCATCGATGTACAAGCCTCTTCTCCATATATGTCACATATCTTGCCCATCCACCTTAAAGCTATTAAAGAGCTTAAAGAGGATGCTAAACATCACTTGTGAAGTGACGGTCCATCATATGCTTTTAACGAAGAAGGTTATTGAGAAGAGGGGCGTTATAGCACATGTTGATCCACCTTTAAAAGGTCTTAAATCGTCTAAGGAGCTGCTGAGACTCTTTGCTTCTTGTGATGTTGATATTGTGGTTAGCGACCATGCTCCACATGCATTGGAAGAGAAGATTTGCAAGTATCCTAAGCCAGGTTTCCCCAACCTGCAATTAATGATGCCTCTCCTCTTAACTCAAGTCAACAAAGGCCTCTTCACGTTAAGCACACTTCTTGACAAGGCTTCAGCTAGACCTGCAAAGATATTTGGTATCTCTAAGAGAGGTCTTATTGAGGTGGGGTTTAGAGCTGATGTTGTTGAGGTTGACCTTAAAAGGAAGATCAAGGTTAGAAGCGACATGCTGGTTTCAAAAGGTAAGTATACACCTTTCGAGGGCATGACCCTACAGGGTTTTCCTATGAGGACGTTCGTTAACGGTATGTGTGTTGTTGATGAAGGCTTTGTGGTAGGCAAGGGACATGAGGGAGCTATCCTGAGGGGACCTGTGGAGAGTGTCGTGAGCAATGGCTAAGTTATTACTAGACAGCATGTGTGGGAGAATAGCGAGGTGGTTACGCTTCTTAGGGTTTGACGTAGTATATGCACAAGACATGGAAGATGATGACATCATAAAGGTGGCCCGCTCAACAGCTCGCGTCATAGTAACAAGAGATAGAGGGCTTCATCTTAAGGCCCTGAAACTGGGCTTACCATCAATATTGTTGACGTCGACCAATCATGTTAAGAATATGGCGGTAATTTTAAGATCTCTTGATGTATTACCATCGCTACCACCCGTTAAAACTCGATGTCCTCTTTGCAATAGCCCCCTAATAGAGGTCAAGGCAGAGGACGTTAAGGAGCTTCTGCCCTCATCCAACATAGCAACTCGCTACGATAAGTTTTGGATTTGTCCTAGCTGCGATAAGGTTTATTGGATTGGTAGTCACTGGAAAAATATCAAGAAGGTGTTGGACGAGATCTTGAAGGAAATGCGTGAGGAGTGTGATGAAAATTGTTCTCGCTAAGCGAAGAAGAAGGAGCTTTGCTTGTGAGGATAGCTAGAGAGGCGGTATCTAAGTACCTAAAGGAGAGAGTGATAATAGAGCCTCCTCGTGGGCTTCCTGACAAACTGTATGAGAAAAGGGGGGTTTTTGTGACTATAAAGAGGTATCCATCAATGGAGCTCAGAGGGTGCATTGGTTATCCGGAACCAATACTTCCACTAATCAACGCGACGATAAGAGCTGCTTTAAGCTCAGCTCTAGAAGATCCGAGGTTTTATCCCTTGTCTGCCGAGGAGCTAGAGCATGTAGTCTTTGAAGTCAGTGTCTTAACCCCACCTCAATTAATTAAGGTATCAAAACCTACAGATTACCCCAAACAAGTTAAGGTAGGTGTTGATGGTCTAATAGTGGAGAAAGGCATCTATAGAGGCCTGCTTTTGCCCCAAGTAGCTGTGGAGTACGGTTGGAGCGAGGAAGAGTTCTTAAGTCAATGTTGCATCAAAGCCTGGCTTCCACCAGATGCTTGGCTTGAGCCAGATACTAGGATATACAAGTTTCAGGCGGAGATATTTGAAGAGGAACATCCTGGAGGCGAGATCAAGAGAAAGGCGCTAAGTTAAGTCCCCACAAACGCAGAAGGTCTCCACCATTAAGTCGTAGAGTTTCTCCATACCTTCACCCCTTAAAGCGGAGATTGTGACCATTCTTGCAGGCTTCTCATACCGCCATAATACGTCAACAATGTCGAACGCTACATCCGTCAACATCTCTTCTCTAGACTCCAGCTCTCTCTTTATGGCGTCTACATCAATCATGAACTTAGATGAATCGACAATGTCTCCCTTATTTATTACGGTAATTGTAGGCACATCGAGCCTTAACTCAATTATCAGGGAGAGCATCTTTATAATCAAGTACTCTACAACACTTGTCACGGTCTCAGCATCGACTATGTATACTGCCACCACTCGTCCCCCTGTCTTTACAGTTGACGTCAAAGCTGGTCCCAATCCTCTAAAGACAAAAAGCTCCATTTGTCCTGGTGTGTCTATGAGTGTAAAATCGCTATTACAACTAGAGGTTATGTTCTTTGCTATGAGGTCTATGTTCTTCTCCATGATCTCGGCAGCCATTATCATGGCGCCGTTGGGGCCTAGCTTCATATCTCTCATAAGCTTCGCTGTAGTAACCATGGATCTAACATCAAACGTCGGAGTATAGGGCAAGAACTCGACACCAGGGTCTAAGTTTACATAGGACACCTTAAACCCCCTCTCCTCAAGCCATCGACCAAAGGAGCTTGTCAACGTAGTTTTGCCGCAACCAGCTGTACCTATGAAAAGCACCATCATCGTGAAGACACCTCGAGACAGTAATGAGAGGCATTAGGGGGTTTAAAAGTTCAATGTAGTAGGAGATGGCGGTGAAGGACATAATGGGTAGAGCTAGTAGGAGCATTAAGAGAAGTCGAAGAGCAGTCTCAGTGATCATAGCTACGCTGATCCTCATAGGAGTAGTGGCGGCTATGGGTTCCTTCATCTATTGGTACGCAGTGACTTACGCTAGATCGACGTCGAAGATAACCTCCATAACGATAACCGATGCAAAGATAACGAAGACATC
>QMSN01000045.1 GCA_003650865.1 Thermoprotei archaeon | reverse complement strand
TACCCTCAGACACCCTAACAAGCTCTCCAGGCTTGACAGGCTCGTACTCGCAGCCGTTGAAGCCAGCCAGTACGTCTAAAGCACACGTCTCAGATGCCACTACAACTAAGTCGTTCACCCTGCCTACGCATAGAGGCTTGAAGCCCATGGGGTCTCTGTAGGCGTAGAGCTCCCCCTTATCGTTGACGAGCACCATTGAGCATGAGCCGTCGATATCTGAAGCAGTCGCCTTAAAGGCCTCAACGTAGTCCAAGCCGCACTCCATCAAGTTCTTTGCGAGCAGCTTAGCCAGAACCTCCGTGTCAGTCTTAGTCACGAATACAGCTCCAAGCCTAGCTAGCTCCTCCCTAATCTCCATGTAGTTCGTTATGGTCCCGTTAAACGCCAGAGAGAACGAGAACTTGGGGTTCTTAACCGCGAAGGGCTGAGCCTCCTCTATGGTTACACCCGGCGTAGTCGAGTACCTGACGTGCCCTATACCGACTCCACCGTTAAGCTCAGCCAAAACATCCTTCGTGAGCACATCAGTCACTAAGCCTAAGCCCTTCACCAGCTTGATCTCCTGGCCCTCGAGGACAGCTATGCCAGCAGCCTCCTGACCTCTATGCTGAAGTGTGTAGAGCGCTTTGTATATGGATTCTGAAACCCTCTGCTTAACTATCGAAGATATCCCTACTACTCCACACTTCTCCTTAAGCCCAGCTTTTAGGCATCTGGGTGTCAAGGAGATAATCTCACCTCTCCACGATCCTCCTGTAGACCTCCTCGTAAGCCGACTTAACCTCCTCCAGCGAAGCCCCCTTCCTGTAGAGGTCTTTGTCAAGTATTCTACCAGTCTCCGAGTCCCTAATCCTCATGCAGTCTGGGTCGAGCTCATCCCCGACCATTAGCTTGCCTTCCTTCCTGCCGAACTCCAGCTTGAAGTCTATGAGAGTTAAGCCCCGCTTAGACAGGAAGTCCTTGAGGACCTCGTTGGCCTTGAGGATTGCCCTAATCATCTCGTCGACCTCGCCTCTAGATGCCAGCTTCAAGGCAACTATGTGAGCCTCAGACAGCATGGGGTCTCCTCTCGCATCGTCCTTCAAGAAGAACTCCACTATAGGCGGGTCGAAGACCACTCCCTCCTGTATGGGCAACCTCTTAACTATGCTGCCAGTAGCCACGTTCCTACACACAACCTCTAATGGTAGCATGCTGAGCCTCTCAACGACCATCGAGCTCTCGTCGAGCATCTCGACGAAGTGGTTCTCGACGCCTCCCTCCCTCAACACCTGAAACAGCTTAGCTGATATGGCTGCATTTAGAGCCCCCTTACCAGCTATGGTGTCCCTCCTCCTCCCATCTAGAGCCGTAACGTCGTCCTTAAACCTCAAGAGGACAAGCGAGGGGGTGTCGAGTGCGTACACGAGCTTCGTCTTTCCCGACGCTATTAGATCTCCAATCTTGTAGCCCATTACTATCCTAAGCCTCTTATCCGCAACTGAGCATTTAAATGTTTTATCACAGCTCATGTAGCCCTAAGCTGAAGGCGCTTAGCTCTACATTAGCTCCCAACTTTTTAAGTGTCTCCTCACTTAGCTTTACTCGTGGTTTGAAATGGCTATCCTGCCCATAGACTCAGGTCGCTATGGCAGTGAGGAGATGAGGAGGATTTTCACTGAGGAAGCTAGGCTTCAGAGAATGCTTGACGTTGAGGCTGCTCTAGCTAAGGCTAATGCCGAGCTCGGGCTCATACCTAAAGAGGCTGCTCAAGTCATAGCTGAGAGGGCCAACGTTAAGTTCGTCAAGCTGGAGAGGGTTAAGGAGATCGAGGCGTCCATAAGGCACGACGTCATGGCTATAGTTGAGGCGTTGAGCGAGGCTTGTGGTGAGCATGGGGGCTATGTGCACCTAGGAGCTACAAGCTACGATATAGTTGACACAGCGACAGCTCTCCAGCTCAAAGACGCCCTAGCCATAATTGAGAGGAGGCTTAGAGAGTTATGTGAGCTCCTCTGCGAGCTAGCAGTCAAGTACAAGGATACGGTTATGGTTGGGAGAACCCATGGACAGCATGCCCTACCGATAACCCTGGGCTTCAAGTTCGCTGTGTGGTCATCTGAAGTCGCTAGGCACTTAAAGAGGCTGAGGGAAGTCGAGGAGAGAGTCCTCGTGGGCAAGATGTCTGGAGCAGTCGGGACCATGGCTAGCTTCAGGGGTAAGGGGTTGGAGGTCCAGGAGAGGGTTATGAGGGTGCTGGGGCTGAAGCCTGCAACGATAACTACTCAGGTGATTCAGAGGGATAGGCACGCCGAGCTCATATGCCTCTTAGCCATTATAGCCTCAAGCCTAGACAAGTTCGCGACTGAGATAAGGAACCTTCAGAGGCCCGAAATACTTGAGGTAGCTGAGGGGTTTGAAGCTGGGCAAGTTGGGAGCTCAACAATGCCCCACAAGCAGAACCCCATAGACTGCGAGAACATATCGAGCCTCGCTAAGCTCATGAGGAGCCTCGTAGTACCAGCCCTCGAGAACATACCTCTATGGCATGAGAGAGACCTCACAAACTCAGCTAATGAGCGCTTCCTCATACCTGAAGCCTGCATAATAATAGATGAAATGCTCAGGAGAATGACGAGGGTTCTCAGAGGATTAAGGGTGTACCCAGATAACATGAAGAGAAACTTGGAGTTAACCAAGGGTAGGATCATGAGCGAGGCGGTCATGATAAAGCTGACGGAGAGGGGCATGAGTAGGCAAGAAGCCCATAGAATTCTCAGAGAGCTATCGCTCAAGTCGATAAGCGAAGACTTGCATCTAGCCGAGCTGCTCAAGAGAGACCTCAGGGTGACCAAGTACTTAACCGTGGAGGAGATAACAGAAGCCATGAAGCCCGAGAATTACCTCGGGGAGGTAGATAAGCTCATAGATAAAGCCGTCAGAGAAGCACGTGAAGCACTGCAAAGCTAACCTCTGATTGCCACCACGAACTGAAGTTGACGCATAAGCCTAGAAGTGCCCGCTATAAAGCCGAGAGAAAAGCCTAGTTCTATAATCTACTGGTAAGAAGCCTCACCTCGTAACCACATCCCTTCTAGACGATTAAGCTAGGAAAAGGCGTTAACGCGTGGCTTCAGCTCTATATGAGCATCGAGTGGAGGTTGGGAGCACCAGCATAGCCATAACCCATTACATTAAGGTTTTTGTAGGGCTTCCTGTAGAAAAGCGTCATAGAGCCCCACCCTCTCACGTCCACGGAGACTCCATGCGGAGGATGAAGATGAAGCTGGATCGGTCAGGTGGGGCACAGTTGGGGATGAGCGCTCCTGACCACGCTGACCAGTGATGACCTCTGGGGCCGGAAGCGACCCAACGCCATCAGCTACGGCGCTCTCCTAGTGACTCATAAACCTTGAAGTACTTAGTGGCTTTATAGCGCTATTATCGCTCCTCTGCTAGCCGACAATGCCTTTTGCGCGTATCTTGCGAGGTAACCTTTAAGGGGCTTTCTTGGCGGTGTAGTCTTCTTAACCCTCTCTTCTTCTGGCACTGTAAACTCTACGTCTATTCTCCTGTTTGAGAGGTCTATTGTTATTAAGTCGCCGTCAACGACTTTCGCTATAGGTCCTGCTTCAGCCGCTTCAGGCGATACGTGACCTATAGCTAACCCCCTCGTTGCACCTGAAAACCTTCCATCAGTCACTAACGCCACCTTCTCCCACAACCCCATTCCCACTATTAGTGATGTTGGCGTCAGCATCTCCCTCATGCCTGGCCCGCCCTTCGGCCCCTCATACCTTATGACCACTACATCTCCCTCCTCTACTCTACCGCTCTTAATTGCTTCAACTGCCTCCTCCTCTGAGTTGTAGACCTTCGCTACTCCCTTAAACCTCCACATAGACTTCGGGACTGCTGCGAGCTTCACCACTGACCCTTCAGGGGCTAGAGAGCCCTTGAGGACTGCTAGTCCACCCTCCCTCATGACGGGTTCTTCAACGCTCCTTATGATCGACCTATCCCTAACCCTGGCTCGCCCTATTAGTTCGCCTATTCTCTTGCCGGTAACCGTGATGGCATTTAGGTCTAGGTGGTCTTTGAGCTCAGACATCAATGCCATGACCCCTCCAGCTAAGTGGAAGTCGTAGACTGTGTGGGGGCCGCTAGGCGATAGTGTGCATAGCTGAGGGACTCTCCTACTGACCTCATCGAAGTCGTCTAGCGTCACCTTAACTCCAGCCTCGTGAGCTATAGCTGGTAGGTGTAGAGCTGAGTTCGTCGAGCCCCCTAGGGCTATGTCGACCGCTACGGCGTTCATGAAGGCCTCGCGAGTCATAACGTCTCTAGGCCTCAAACCCCACTCCACGAGCTTAACTATGAGCTCCCCAGACTCCTCAGCTATCCTCACACGCTCAGCCGATACTGCTGGAGCTGTGCCTGAGCCGGGGAGACTCATCCCCATGGCCTCGGTGAGGCAAGCCATGGTGTTAGCCGTGAACATACCGCTACACGAGCCAGCTCCTGGACACACCGAGCTCTCAATCTCTCTAAGCTCATCCTCCGTTATGGCCCCCCTCGTGTACTCGCCTACAGCCTCAAATATCTTGGTTAATGTCACCTTCTCCCCCCTATAACAGCCGGGCAGCATGGGGCCTCCAGTCACGACTATTGACGGTATGTTCAGCCTAGCGGCCGCCATGAGCATGCCCGGTATTATCTTGTCACAGGAGCAGACGAGTACCATGCCGTCAAACCTGTGGGCCTCAACGACAAGCTCAACGGAGTCCGCTATCAAGTCTCTTGAGGGCAACGAGTACTTCATGCCCTCGTGGCCCATGGCTATTCCGTCGCATATCGCTATGGTGTTGACCTCAAACGGGTAGCCCCCCGCCGACGATATCCCTCGCTTGACCGCTTCGCTTAAAGCTCTGAGGTGTATGTGCCCCGGCACTATCTCAGAGTAGCTGTTCACAACTGCTATGAAGGGCTTCTCGAAGTCGGAATCCGACAAGCCTAAGGCTTTGAGCAGGCTTCTATGAGGGGCTCTACTGGGAAACTCCTTAACCACGCTGCTCCTAAGCTTCAAAGCAATCAGCCCTCGATGCCAGCCAGCTTCCTCATCTCCCTGCCGACAACCTCAAGCTGATGCTTCTCTATAGCCTCCATTAGGGCTCTAAGCCTCCTCCTACCCGTAGAGCACTCCTCAACCCACTCCTTAGCGAAGGAGCCGTCCTTAACCCTCTGCGCAGCCTCCTTCATGTTCTCCTTAACCCTGTCGTCTATCACTTTAGGCCCAACAGTCAACCCACCGTACTTAGCAGTATCGCTAACCCCTCTAAGCATCCCAGTTAAGCCTCCTGCGTATATGAGGTCCATTATGAGCTTCGCTTCATTGCAAACCTCGAAGTAAGCCACCTCAGGCTGATAGCCCTCCTCAACGAGAACCTCAAAGCCCTTCCTTATGAGCTCCATGAGGCCACCTACGAGTACACACTGCTCACCTATGAGGTCTGTCTCAGTCTCCTCCTTGAAGGTAGTCTCTATGACGCCAGCCCTTGAACAACCTATTCCCTTAGCTATTGCTAAGGCCTTCTGGAGAGCCTTACCTGAGTAGTCGTTGTATACAGCTACTAGAGCTGGCACACCCCTACCCTGAAGGTAGGATTCTCTAACCTTTAAGCCTGGGCTCTTGGGCGCCACCATGAAAACGTCTACTTCGCGTGGAGGCCTTATAACGCCGAAGTGGACATTGAAGCCGTGGGCGAAGCATAAGCTCTTGCCCTCTCGAAGCTTAGGCTCGATCTGCTCTTCGTAAACCCCCGGCTGCTCGGTGTCCGGTATCAGGAATAGTATTATGTCACCCTTCTCGACAGCTTCAGGTATCTCATAGACCTCAAAGCCCTCTCTTGAAGCTAAGCTCCAAGACTTCCCTCCTTTCCTCAAGCCAAGTATGACGTTAAAGCCACTGTCCCTCAAGTTCAGGGATTGAGCCCTACCCTGACTTCCATAACCTATTACAGCTATGGTTGAGCCCTTGATCAATCCTTCATCTATATCCTCATCTCGATATATCTTGGCCAACTCGACCTACCTCGACAGAGCTACTGGTCCAGTTCTAGCTAAGTCGACTATCTCTGTTAACCCTTTCAGCTGATTTATGAATTCGCTTACCTCCTCAGGTGTCCCTATGACCTCGATGGTCAGTGTAAACGTCCTCTCCTCTATGACCCTAGCTTTGAACTTGGATATGAGGGCGTCAACAGCTTCCCTCTCACCTGGCTTAGACACATCCACCTTCACGAGGGCAAGCTCCTTCGAGTATAGGCCTCGGAGAGGGCTTGAACCAACCGATAGCACAGTCGCTATCTTCTCTATCTGTCTGACGAGCTGATCTACTGTTTGAGGGTCTGTGTTGACGAGAAAAGTCATCTTAGAGATTCCCGGCTCAACTGTTGGAGCAACAGTTATGGCGTCTATGTTTATCCCCTTCCTCCTGATGACTGAGCTTACTCTGTAGAGGACTCCCGGCTTGTCCTCGACTATTGTGACTATGATCCTAGGCTCCACTTGACTCATCAACTAGCACCTCGCGGAGAGTCTTGCCCGGCAGAACCATGGGGAACACCTTCTCCTCAGGCGATATGGGCACGTCTATGACCGTCGTGACCTCGCTCTTAATAGCCTCCTTAACAGCTGACTCCAGCTCCTCATAGCTCTGAGGTGAAACTCCCTCAGCTCCAAAAGCCTTCGCCAGCTTGACGAAGTCAGGGATCCTACCTAAGCTCGTAGCCATAAACCTCTTCCTGTAGAGGAGGTGTTGCCACTGCCTGACCATGCCCAGAGCGCTGTTGTTCAGTATTATCACGACGACCGGTATGCCCTCAGAGACCGATGTCGCTAGGTCCTGCTCAGTCATTAAGAAGCTGCCGTCGCCATCTATGTCAACCACGACCTTATCAGGGCACGCAACCTTAGCTCCGAGAGCAGCTGGGAAGCCAAAGCCCATCGTGCCAAGCCCTCCAGACGTGATGAAGGACCTAGGAGACCTAGCCACGTAGTGGAGTGCACACCACATCTGGTTTTGCCCAACGCCAGTCGCAATTATCGACTTGCCGGGCTCCAAGAGCTTGTTGAGGAGCTTTATGATCGCTGAGGGCTTGAGCCCAGGCTTGGACTCCTCAGCTCCTCTCTCAAAGCTCGCCTTAAGCTCCTTGACCCTATCAAGCCAAGCTCCACGCGGCTTAATGCGCTCAGCCTTCTTAAGCTCCTTTATCAGGAGCCTCAGAGCCTCCTTGGCGTCCCCCACTATGGGGAGATCGACGCTTATGTTCTTGTTTATTTCAGAGGAGTCCACGTCCACGTGTATCTTGAAGGCCCCTCTAGCGAATTCCTCAAACCTACCAGTGGTTCTATCGGAGAAGCGAGTGCCAATTGCTAAGAGGACGTCGCACTCAACCACAGCGTAGTTAGCGTAGGCCTTGCCATGCATCCCAATCATGCCTAGCGATAGAGGATGATCCTCAGGTATTGAGCCCTTACCCATCAAGGTCGTCACGACAGGGATCGACAGCAGCTCAGCTAAGGCTACGAGCTCCTCGTAAGCTCCAGACCATATGACGCCTCCACCAGCCAGTATTAGTGGTCTCTCAGCCTCAGCCAAGACCTCAGCAGCCTTCTTAACTCTATCG
>QMSN01000044.1 GCA_003650865.1 Thermoprotei archaeon | reverse complement strand
TGGTTTGCTTTCTATCGTAAGGGGTCTGGCGAATGCGTATACATCGAGGTTGACAGTGGCGTGCTGGAGCAGTACATGGAGATGTGGATGTCAGCTTCTGACAAGAGCTCTGTCCAGGAGAGCTTCATGAGCCTCTCAGACGACGAGCTCTTCTCCAAGGTCTCCATGGAGAACATCCACTACAGCAACCTGTTAAGCAACCCTGAGTCTTGGCATGAGAAGATGGAGAGCAAGGTGTTTGGGGGCAACGAGTTCTCGATCATGACGATAGCCGCCTGCTGGGATAAGGGGATGCCCTACGAGCTCCTTCAGGCCGCTGAGCTCCACAACCACATCTGCCCTGGGCTTACGAGTGGCATACTGATAATGAGGTACCTAGACGAGGTTCTACCTATAGAGAGCTCAAGCCAGTACTACGTTATACTAGCGGTTCCACCTTGGTGTAAGGATGACGCCTTTCAAGCCGTCTACGACTCCACAGTCGGCAAGAGGAGGATGAGGGTCATGATGCTAAGCAAAGAGCAGAGTGAGCAGCTTCCTCCAGTAGCTGGCATCTATGTGAGGTGGGATCGAAGTGAGGATAGGGGTGACGCTGTTGTCTTAACGTTCGACTGGGATAAGGCTTGCAGTGTCTGTGGAGTTGAGAGGTCTTGGTTTAAGAAGTTCGACAGCTACGAGTGGTGGTACGCTAGGCTCAAGGTGGACCTAGACCTGCTAGACTACTTAGATAAGCCTGAGGAGTTCATATCTGTCGTCAAGGAGTTCCAGGTTAACAGCTCATCTGAGCTCAATGCCCTTAGCACAGCTGGAGTAAACCCATACGTCGAGATAGGCCTCATGAGCCCACCTCAGACTAGCAGTGGAGGAGCTGAGACTCCTGCAACTGAGGTCGTAGCGGTCATCCCGGAGTGGATGTACGTCGTCATAGGAGTTCTAGTGGCAGCTATAGTCGTGGTGGCAGCTGTATCAGCAGTTAAGGTGAGAAAGGCTAAGTCCTCTAGGGAGAGCTGAAGCTCCTCCCACCTCTTTTATACTTGCTTTATACTTGCTTGAGCTACTCGTGAGTTGGCCAAGCTCTCCTCAAGGCTAGAGCTAGGAGAGAGCCTAGGGCCCCCGACGTGAATGCTGATAGGAGGCTTATAGGTGCAAACCAGCTTGGCGGCCAAATGCTCGTGTGTAGGCCTATGGCTAGGAGGGTTACGGCTAGGCACAATGTGTTTGAGAATCCTCCTCCGAGGACTAGAGCCTTTAAGTCGACTCCACGCCTACAGGCAAGCTCAACCACGAGGCCGGCGAATGCAAAGGCTATTATGCCGTAGACCCCGAACCAAGGCGGGTCGACAACTCCATACCAAGGGGAGACTAGGAGCGAGAAGGCGGGTATCAGTAGGGCTGTTGATAATGCGGTGAGCCTCCTACAGCCTGAGGCTAAGTGGGCGAGGACTATCCAAAACGTGAATATGAAACCTCCTAGCAGAGCCATGCCTCCAGCTGGCCCGGGAAAACCGAGAGCCTTTAAGAACTCCCTTAGCGGGAGCAGCATGTTGAGAAGTGTGCTCGCCAAGGCTGATGCGAATATGGCTACAAGAGCAAACCTGTCCATGATCAACACCTCATATTATGCATCTACTACACGTGGGGTTTAGGCCACCTCTACTCAGGAACTCCTTGTAGGCCCTCGACTTAGCCAGCTCCTTCAGCTTGACGTGAGGCCCCTCAGCTAAAACCTCGTTGTAGAGGAAGCAGCAGGGTGTCACCTTGAAGTCCCAAGTCACGAAGACGCTGTACCTAGCTATTCTACAGGGGAACTCGTGCCTCTTAGGCAG
This sequence comes from Thermoprotei archaeon, assembly GCA_003650865.1. Taxonomy (GTDB): domain Archaea; phylum Thermoproteota; class Methanomethylicia; order Nezhaarchaeales; family WYZ-LMO8; genus QMSN01. Next base: position 5,949 of record QMSN01000044.1, on the reverse strand, counting down.
CACGACCTCAAACTTCAAGCTCCTCGACAACCTCTTAACCTCATCGAATAGCTCTTGCTCTTCAAGTGGACTTAGAGCTCTATGTCTGGGGTCGTGGAGGTTGAAGATCCTGTGCATGTTGATCGCTTCAACCCCGAGATTAGCAGCCTCCCTGACCAAGTCGAGGATCTCACTTCTATTGTCCTCGTAGACCGTTACGTCGACGACTATCTTAGGCCTCTTAACCCTCAAGCGCTCCTTCAAGCCGACGGCTAAGGCTATTTTGCTTGAAACCTCCTCAAGCATCTTAAACCTGTAGACGCCAAAGACGAGCTCCCTAAGCCCAGACTTAAACAGCTCCTCAGCAAGCTCCTCACTTAAGAGAGTCCCATTAGTTATTAGGCTAGTCACAGAGCCCCTTGAGGAGGCGTAGGCCACCATGCTGACTATACCTCTATGCAGAAGAGGCTCACCCCACCCGTGGAAGCCTATGTAGCTCGGCTTGTTCAAGTCCACGAAGGCCTTGAAGCCCTCTAGATCCATGAAGCCGAGAGCCCTACTCTGGCTCCTCCTCATGCATATGTCGCAGTCCCTATTGCAGTGATTTGTGGGCTCAACCTGAACTATGGGGATCCCGAGCATGGCTAAACCTCAAAAAAGGAGAGGGTGCTTGAGGTAGGCCTAGACCTTAAGAGCCCTTGGAATTGCGCCTAGAAGACCTCTCAGCTTACTCCTGAAGTTTAGTAGGACTACTCCAGCTATTGTGCATACGGCGAGCACCTTGCTCACCAAGATCACTTGAGCTATGGATAAGGCAGAGGCTGCGTTAGCAGCTATTGTCGTGCACATGTGAGACACCAAACTCTACGTATATGGATGGAGATTTAAATGTTACGATTTACATCATAAAATAATACTACGACAATAATAATTAAACGGTAACAAAACGGCTCGAAGGCTAGCTCCACGCCCTGAAGAGCTCTTCGCAAGCTAATTTTTGGGATAACGCTTAAAAATATGGGTGATGAATAGGAGGGGGTGGCGTTGATGTCTGAGGAGTACTCTCGCATTATGGGCAACGTGGCTCTCGCCGAGATAATAAACAGCTTGAAGGCTGGCGAGAAGAAGGTCAGCGACATAGTGGAGGACTTGAAGAAGACGTCGCCTACAGGAATACCTCAGCTAGTCGTTGAGCTCTACCTGTGGTCTCTACAGCAGAGCGGCTACGTTCAGGCTAAGGGCTCAGGCCCCACAGCGACCTACACGCTCACGGATAAGTGGAGGGAGCTTGAGGGGAAGGCTTCTAAGTGATGGCTTGAGCCCAACTATTTTTATACCTTTTACCTCGGTGCTCAGCTGCTAGCTGTCTATGACACTCCTAGAGAGTGAGTGTATTTTCTACCGGTAAATATTGGTAGAAAAGCATAATAAAGGGGGTGTTAAGGTTAGAGGCAAAATAGGTTGAGTTGAGTTTATTGTCGAGAAAAAACTTGGCGTTTTACGTTAAGTGTACTGCAACGCTTTCCCTAACGGCAATGCTTATTCTGCTGCTACCAGTACTTGCAAGCGCCTCTTCTGCAACTGAAGAAGATTGGCCTATGCTCCTCCACGATCCCAGGCACACAGGCTTCACGTCAAGCCCAGTGCCAGAGACTCCAGGTGAGCGGTGGAGCTACACGACAGGCGACTTGATACTTGCTCAGCCCTCAGCTGCTCAAGGCATGGTTTTTGTGCCCTCTCTAGACAACCACGTTTACGCCTTGGACTGGGAGAGTGGAGAGCTTATTTGGAGCTTCGAGATGGACGACGTCGCAGCATCCACTCCAGCTGTAGCTGGAGACTCCCTCATAGCCTGCTCCTACAGCGGCAAGGTGTACTCGCTCAGCTTAAGTGATGGCTCCCTCAACTGGGAGGTGGACCTCGGCGACATGATAGCCTACTCGTCTCCCTGCGTAGTCGACGACGTGGTATTCGTGGGTACTGGTGACGGAGTGATCTACGCGCTGGACAGGTATACAGGAGCCACTATTTGGAGCTTCTCGACTGGCGACGCTATTCTAGATAGCCCAGCGGTAGGCTACGGCAAGGTGTTTGTGGCTTCAAACGACGGCTACCTGTACGCTCTAGATGAGGACTCCGGCTCCTTCCTGTGGAGGTTTGAGGTCTCAGACGGCAAGTACTACGTGTTGTCGTCGCCCGTGGTGGACGACAACAAGGTCTTCATAGGCTCAGCTGCCTACAAGAAGATCTACGCCTTAGCTCAGTCGACGGGGGCCTTGATATGGGAGTTCACAGTCGACGACTACGTGTGGTCTTCGCCCACAGTTGCTGATGGAGTCGTCTACGCTACATCCCACGACGGCAAGATATACGCCCTAGACGAGGACACAGGTGAGCAGCTCTGGGTGTCTGAGGTTGAAGGTACACCTCCATCAGTCATATCGGCTGGAGGCGTGATCTTAGCGGTGACGAACGAGGGGCGACTATACGCTCTAAACAGGAGTGATGGGAGCTTGCTATGGGACATGAGCTTTGAAGGGGGAACCATGGCTCCACCCGTCGTGGCTGATAAGAGGATATACGTGTGCTTCAACGACACCATTTACGCCTTGGTCTCGGTGAGCACGTTAACCCTCACGTTATCCGAGAGCTCCACGACTGTTGGGGGATCTATCACGATTGAGGGCACCTTAACTCCACCTCAAGCCGGAGCCTCCGTGACAATTCAAGTTAGGGAGGTGGGGGGCTCATGGAGCACCTTGACCTCCGTTACGACGGATCAAGAGGGCCGCTTCACGTACAGCTGGACTCCTCAAGCTGAGGGGTCCTTTGAGCTTAGAGCTGTGTGGAGTGGAGACCCCTACACGCTTGCCTGTGAGAGCTCTGTAAGCAGCTTAGAGGTTGAGGCCGCTCCACCTCTCTTCACAACTGAGGTGCTGATAGGGATAGCTGTGGCATGCTGTGTAGCCGTGGCTGGAGCAGCCGTGTACCTCAAGAAGAGGCCTAAGAAGCCTAAGCCTCACGCCCTCAGGGTCACGGCAAGCCCCACCGAGGTATACGCTGACGGCCAGTCCACCTCAACCATAACCGTGGAGCTAGTCGACTCTAAGGGCAAGCCACTTCAGTCAGAGGAGGATAGGGAGATAGCTCTAAGCGCTACAAGCGGCAGCATAGCGAGCACCATCGTGATGAAGAAGGGGGAGTCCTCAGCGACAGCTACACTGACAGCCTCCACCGACATAGGTGTTAGTAGGGTAACCGCCTCGAGCAAGGGCCTCAAGAGCGGTGAGGTCACAGTCACATTCAAGGAGAAGAAGAGGTACTGCATGCACTGCGGAGAGAGAATGCCCCTCGACGCTAAGGTCTGCCCGAGCTGTGGTAGAGCTCCTCCATCAGGGGTCGACGTCAAGGTCTGCCCCAACTGTGGAGCAATAATACCGGAGGTAGCCAAGTTCTGCAGGGACTGCGGTGCTAGGCAACCTGAATCAAGCTCTTAAGCTGGATGAGCCAGCTTAAGAGCCCAACACCTTTTTTATAAGGTATCGGGAGGCCTCTAGGAGCTCGACTACGCTGTCCTCGAGCTTAGATTGTGCTCTCGTGAGGCTCTCTACTCGCTTATGTCTCGCCTATGCGTAGCTGTCAATGCTATGCCACAGCTGTGAGGCTTGGCTGTCGAGGCCTCTCTCGACGCTCAGCTTAAGCTACCCTCTTATGCTCAACCTCAACTTTCTCTATTCTCGCCGCTTGGTACTCGACGCTCACTTGGCTCTCGACTTCGTATATCAGGGATTCGCAGTAGACGTCGTTAAGCCTCCTACGGTATCCCTCCAAGAGCCTGATCGATAATCCTCTCTCGGCTAGCTCCTCCTCCGCCATCAGCATCGACTTGACCACGCTCGCAGCGACCTCATCGACCTCCCCTCTATCCCTACTCCAAGCCTCTACGTGGAGCTTCGAGATTAACTTCACAGCTCTGCCCTCCATGGGGGTCAAGTACGTCACAGCTATGTTCCCAACACCCTTGGCCGGAGGCTTCGAGAACGTTATTACCCAGCTGTCGTAGTCCACCGTGTAGTCGACACCCTCCTTCAACTTCTCGCCGAGCGGGTGCTCGACAGACCTCAACGGCTTTAACGGCTTCATCTTAAGCTTAAAGCTCCTAGACCTGCCATCTCCATCAAGAACCTCCTTAAACTCTCTCTTCACGCTGTAGGAGCCTCCTACACCCATGTCCTCAGCCTTAAAGCCCACGCTAAACACCAGCACCACTGGCAGCTCAAGGCTCTTCACGTCAACCCTGCCAGCTAAGACCCTGTCTCTCGGCACTCCACTAGCCCTCTTGAGGATCTCGACCACGGCGTTCTCGATGTCGCTTAGCAAGAGCTGCACCTCAAAGCTCGCTTAGAGGCCTAACCCTGCTCACGTGCTGAAGCACATTGCCAACCCTAACGTTGCACTCGGGATCCCTGTTTAGGAAGGTCACATACCTAACCTCCTTGTCCGGGTGGGGGTTCCTCAGCTGGTACTTGTACCAGACCCTCTCGTTCGGCGATAGCAGGTACTCGACGTATGGGTTTTCAGAGCCCTTGGGCTGAAGCTTGCTCCACTCATGCACGTACACGTCCTTCTCCACGTGCACAGTTCCATCAACGTACTCCACGACTATCTCCAGAGCCCTCCTATTCCCGTTGTTAGCTGCAGCCCAGTAGTAGAGCACGTCGAAGTGGCTTAGGACTCCAAACCTACATATCTCACCAGCCCCCTCCTTGGCTAGCCACTGCCTAGTTATGTAGCCCACGACGCTCGTGGCGTAGCTGCCCACCTCCCCCGGAACCTCCTCGTCAAGCCTATACGGCTTGCCAACAGGGCTCTCGAGGTTAGTCAAAGTGACGCTCTCAGTCATCATCTCTATGTAGGCCCTAAGCCTCTCAATCTCCTTCTCAAGCCTCTCCAAGTCCTCTCTGACGTCCTCCTGAATCTTGTTCCAGTCCTCAGACCTGATGAGCTCACCAGGCCTCTTCAATATCGGCTTGAACTTAGGCATGAAACACACCTCCTAAACGACTATACGACCTTCACCTCGGCCTTGACGCCAGCAGCCTTAATCGAGCTTAGAGTAGCCTCAAGCACCTCCAAGTCCCCCTCTCCTCGGAGGAGCTCTCTGGGGACGTGGAGCTCGAAGGCTGCTGGCGTAAGTGATGTCCACTTAAAAACAACCTTGACTTGGGGTATGTCGATGGCGAATATGGACTCGTCGAACCTAGCCCTATCGAATACCCCCATCTCCTCCCTCATGACCTCGCTGTAACTCCACCTACAGGTCCTCCTGAGGAGCCTTATGGTGGTGGTCGAGAGCTTGTCGGTCACGTCAACACCGTTGAGCAGAGCTCTCCCATTAGACACCACTAGCTCGTCGCCGCTCCTCAATACCCCATTGAACCTGACCTCCTCACCTGTATCCACGTTGGTTATGGTGGGGTTCGTGACTTGAGAGTTGGGGGACTCAACTGTTAGTGTTATCGCTGGATAAGCGTCGACGACGCTCCTGCTAGACATGACCCACGTATCTCCACTCCTGACGTGAACCTCCTCAACCTCCTCTCTAGGTGGATTCTCAACTATTCTTATAGGCGCCTCTTCAGGTGCTTCTAGCAGAGCTCTAATCGAGGTCAGGATGGCCTTGACGGTTCCTCCTCCCTTAAACTCCTGGATAGCCCTCTTCAGCCTACTCCTAAACCTTGTATCTGGCTCTCCAGGTCTCCTCTCAATGTTGAATAGCGCCCCCAGCTTGTCTAGGTCTCGACCTACTGCCGTGTCCACCCAGTGAGACCTCAACACGGCGTCTAGGTCCTTATCGGCTTCTTCAAGCCTCTTCCCAATAGAGCTTAGAATGCTGTATAGGAGAGACCTCCTATCCCAAGCTTTGTAGAAGCTCGGAAGCCTCTTCAGTATCCTCTCGGTCTTGCTCAC
>QMSN01000043.1 GCA_003650865.1 Thermoprotei archaeon | reverse complement strand
GTCAATGAGGTTGCCGCGATCATCATATAAATCTACTTTATCCGGGAACTTGGGCATAATAATCGCTCTCTCTCATGTTAGACGAGCTTTTAAGCCTTTTGCATGTTACTGAAAAAGTATTACGGTCACAATTAACTATTGATTATTCGTGTCACCTGCTTGGCAGGAACCTCGACAGTATCTCGGCGAACACGGATAACGTCCTAGTCTGAAGGTAGACCTTTCCAGGTCCCTCAATCCTGAGTACGAAGCCCTCGCCGCCTAGCAGGAAGCTTTTCCAGCCGCCGAACTTGGATATGGAGTACTTGACTGTGTCCTCCATGGCCACTATGTGGTTGTTGTCTACAGTTATCACCTCACCTGGCTTAAGCTCCTTAAGTTCAATGGCGCCGTAGCTACTCAGCCACACACCTCCATAACCTTTAAGCCTCATCCAAACGAGGCCGCTACCCCGTTCAGCTATTAGACCTCGAAGACCAGCCCACTTAAGTTCGTAGTCCACGTCTCCGTGATGAGCTAAGTAGGAGTAGTCTTGAACTATGAGGCCTCCACCTCTAAGCTCGACGTATTCGATGTCTCCAGGGGTGCTTGGGGCAAGCCACACGACACCTCCACCGTAGCCAGCTCTAAAGGTGTTTACGAAGACGCTTTCACCGACGGTCATCCTCCTCAAGAACCCTCTTAACAGGCCGCCTGCAGTGCGTGTCTCTATGCTTATGTCGCCCTCCATGGCCACCATGGCTCCAGCCTCAGCCGTAACGGCTTCGCCAGCGTTTAAGTAGACCTTTAACGTCGAGTAGGCAGGTCTACCAACAACTTCATACCTCAAGTCAACCACCAAGATTAAAGTTGCACTCTAAGTTTAAAAGCAGTACCTAAGCCTTGGTGGAGTAAGAGGTGTCGGTATTGCTGGTTTTTGAGGACTCGAAGCAGTGCGCTTCCATAAGCTTAGCCCTAACAAGCTTGGCTAAGAGGAGGATAATAGAGGTCCTGTCTAGGGGGCCCATGACGCTCGACGTACTAGCGTCACTTACTGGCGTAAGCGACGTGCTGATAAGGGATGTGGTGGGTGAACTCGAGTCCTGCGGCATGGTCGAAGTGGTCGAGGTCGAGGAGGAGGGGGTCAAGGAGGTCTTCGCGAAGGTCGAGACCCCCGTGTACTACAAGAGGGAGGTTGAGGGACTAGATGGGCTGGTCGAGGAGGCCTCTAGAAGGATGCTTGACGCATTCCTACAGCTACTCGACGAGAGGCGTGGAGAGCTTGAAGAGGTGTTCAATAAAAACGGTGGGAGGTACACCCTATCCTCACTAGTCATGTACTGCTTTGCCTTAGCGGCTGAGAGAGCTCACGAGGAGCTTAAGGAGGGTAGGGATGACGAGTACGTAGATGCCATGAAGGCTTGGGTTAGGGAGAAAGCTAGAGCCGCTAAGTCGAGGAGGTCTTAACTTAGCCCTTGAGGAGCTCCTCAGCCTTCTCGAGAAGCTCCTCTGTTAATGGGTCTTCAGAAGCCACTAGCAGAACCTCGTCGCCTCTCTTAGAGACCTTAACTGACCTAAAGCCTTCAGGTGCCACCTTCATCATGAGCTCCAAGACGAGCTTCTCCATCTTCTCCGCGTAGTCGCATATCACAAGGTTTTCCACAGAGCTCTTGTCGAAGACCCCTTTAACGGATATCTCGAAGCGGCTCACATGTTTAACGGACTCGCCGTAGATCTCCTCAAGAGCCTTGACGACGTCGGGGGAGAACTTCTCATCAGATATCTTGACGTCAATACCCTCACCGCTGAGTTCAACGTCAGCTACTTCAGCCAGCCTTATTGGCCTTGAAGTCCTCTTGAGCCTCACAGACATAGCGAAGAGGGCTTTGTAGGGATCCAACGCCAGCCTAACGGCCTCCATAAACCCCGAAACTCCTAGGTCCATCATCACATCCCTAAGTAAGCCCTCATAGGCCTTGCCGCCCTCACCCTTAATGTTAACTTGAAGCTCAACCACCTAGAACCCTCCTAACGACCTCCTCAAGCTCCTTAGCCTTAATGGGCTTACCCTCAACCTTAGCTGGAAGCACCTCAATAACCTCAACGCCCTCGAGGGCCTTTAGAGCCTCTGATATGAGGGGTAAGAGCCTAAACTCAGCTTCAAGCTGGTGGAAGCCGGGTCTAGGGCCGCCGCCCCTATAAGCTCTACAGACCCTCTTGTCGTTTATGGGGTAGCCCCTCAGCTTCACGAAGACGTCATAGGGGTATCTCCTCCTAACGTGAGATATCACCTTGGAGGTCTCTTCCTCCTCCCCCTCGATCATCACGCCGAAGCACGTGCACTTAACCGCTACGTCCGCGTTTAGCTCCAAGACCTCATTGAAGAGCTGCTCAGGGCTTAGCTCAGAGTCGGGGTTTATCACTATTATGTAGGTGGACTTCAAGGCTTAGACCTCCATCACGTAGACTGAAGAGCCATCCTTGACACCCTTTATCGCCTCGAGGCCACCAACAACCTCGCCAACCATGTTGGTACCCCTAAAGTCCTCACCAGTAGGTCCGTAGCTGTTGCTTTCACTGAGCCTTATACCGACAAGCCCTACGAACCTCTTCGACATGTTAGTGACCCCTATGGTGAATGGGGCGACCTTACCTTGAGGGTTGTTCTCGGGAAGTAGACCTCCAGCCAGCTCTCTATTGCCCTCAAAGAGGACGAAGCCTATTGAGGGATCAGCGAAGTATACCTTAAGCCTACCCACTCTACTGTACATGAGCCCAGTCAAAGCCTTGAAGTACCAGACCGTCCTAGGCGCCTCCTCGTAGTAAAGCTTGACCTTCAACACCTTGCTTCGAGACGCTCCAAATGTCTCAACTCTTCCTTGACTGAGCACTTGAAATGTGAGCTTGGGGTTCTGCTCGACGACTATGTCGTCATCACCTGTGGAGCCAGACCTCACGTGCTCTACGCCCACTTCAGCTAGGAGCTTCGAGGCCTCACCCTGCGTTAAGCCTAAGAGGCTTAGCCTCCTTGGACTCGTGTCGACAGCTATGAAGTCCCCCGGCTTAGCCATGTCTATGAGCTCCATCCCCCTCTCCACAAACCCCACTACGCTGTGGTGAGAGGATGAGGGTCTAGCCTGCTTGTACACGTAGATTGAGCCCTTATTCAGCCCTCGAACCCTAACGGTCACAGAGCCCCTGACCCTTCTAGCTTGGTTTTCAAGAGGCACAGGGAGCCCCTTCAAGCGGTCCCCTCTAATGAAGGTTGAGTAGGAGTCTGATGACGTCAATCCAAGTCCCTCAACGGCGGCCATGAAGTGCTCAGCCCCAAAGGGGGCTTCTTCAAGAAGCTTGACCAAGACCCTTGTGTATATCTCCATGGGCTCCGCGACCACGTCCTCTAAGCTTAAGCGGTAAGCTGCTCCAGCCACCTGCGAAGGGGTTAAGAGGGGCTGAACCGATGTAACCTCATCGCCAACCCCGAGCTTAGCAACAACATCTCTACCCCTGAGAACCCTCCCCACAACCTCAAAGCCCTCCGGTAAGGCGTATGGCGATTCATGCCTAGACTTCATTATCACTAGGTGAGTGTTGTCTAGCTCAAGCCCCTCAACGCTTATGATTATGTCCCAAGGCCTCCACTCCCTGGACGCCATCCTTGGCTTCGACGAGAAGTAGAATGGGCCTATCCCCACGTCCTTAGCTGAGGTCCACCTCACCGTAGACCTAGATAAGAGGGGGGTTATCTCCCTCCAGCCCTCGAGGACCTCCTCTCTAACTTCAACTACGAATGAGCCTCTATTAGTGTTGAACACGTAGCTCGTGGACTCCTGCATTAGCTTCTCTCTAACAGCTCTCAACCCTACTATCAGCTGTCCCTCATAGCTTACACCAAGCCTTTTTAGGAGCTCTCCTACCTTAATGCCCCTCTCAACCTGAACTTTCTCTCCATCCACCCAGACCTCGACGTAGTCCTCCATGACCCCGACCCTAGCCGATTCTTACGGTGAAGGTCGTTTTGAGTCACTTATTTAAGCTTAGGGCTCAAGTTTAAGTGTGCCTAACGAGAAGCTCTACGGAGACCCCGAGATGGCTGAGGGAGGTCTTCAAGTCAAGTTTGGCAGGAAGACCCAGATAGTGGATTGCAGGAGGACCATGGCCCTCAAAACAGGAGGAGGATTGGCTCAGAGCGGCACGCTGGCTCAAGCTGAGAGAGCTGACGTGATAGTCGTCGCCATGAGTCCCAGCAAGAGGCACGTCACAAAGCCAGTATGCGAGATAACTTATGGCTTGAGGGCTGCTGGCATAAACGTGAGCGTAATAGTCTTGAACAGGGGTAGTGGAACAGCTCCGGACTCTCCATCAGCTACAGCTCCTGGTGCAAGTGTGTGCTTCATGGAGGAGGAAGAGGCCTTGAGCGTAAACAGGCACAAGGTAGCTGTTCTCCATCTCGGAAGCATAAAGGAGCATGTCGTGTATAAGGCTAGGTTCTTCCTCAAGTTCATAGCGATACCCACAATAGTCGTGTGTCAGACTCCGGTGGACTTCGAGGACTTCGCTAAGATAGGTGTCAAGACGAGGCTTGTGCGACCGCCGCCAGGCCTCGAGGAGACTGTGGGCGAGATATACGACATAGTCACTGGAGTCGTGAGGGGGGTAACGGTGCCTCAGGGGAAGGTCAACGAGATAATATCGAAGGTGAAGGCGGCGCTGAGGAGCGTGAAGCCGAAGAGACTTGTTGCTCAAGCGGTGGCTTAGATGAGCGACTTCACCTATAACGTTAAGCAGCGCTTAAGGAGCGCCCTTAGGAGAAGTGAGGGTGCGTGCGGGCTGTACCACACAGCTCTAGCTGTGGTTAGTGAGCTTGGGGGGTACATGGAGTCGATTGAGGTGGCTGAAGGAGCCTTTTCAAGGCTAATAGATGATGAGGGGAGGGTTGTAGGAGAAGCTGTCGACGTAACGTGGCCTCCCTCTTGTCTAAAGGCCATGGTTCAGGCGGGGGTATTTCCAGAGGAGTACTGCGAGGAGCTTCAAGGGGTCTTCACACCTCGAGAGGACTTAGAGAGGGTCAAGGAAGTGTTCGGGTACGGTAGGATAGTGAGGCCAGTAGCTATGGCACTAGCCAAGCTAGTAGCTAGTGGAGGTAGAGCTGAGGTCTCGCGTAGCGGCCTTGGGGTTAAGGTTGTGTTTTACGACGAGGCTGGTAACACCTTAAGCGAGGCTTCAAGCGTTTTCTGCCCAGCGTGCGCCGCCATGATAGCACTAGCTAGAGCCCCTAAGCTGGCCCGCGAGGTCAAAGAGGCCTTGAGGAGCGAGGTCAACACGGGGAAGGTGAAAGCTGAGAGGGGCATCGTGAACAAGGTGTGGTGGAGGAACTTCAGGGTTGAGGTCGAGCTACTTGAGAGAGGTAGGAGGCTAGGAGCCAACTACGGTTGCTGCACGGCTTACGCCATAGTCAGGACAGAAGCTGTGTGTGGCTTAGCCTCACCAAAGGGTGTTAAGCTGATAAAGGCCTACTGCGACCAGTGCCCAGTCAAACACGTGTGGCTTGGGAAGAGCATGGGGGCCATGGGGAACGTGGTGCTGAAGAGGATGAGCGAGCTGGGGCTGAGAGTTGAGCTATCCTACGATAAGTTTCTCAAGGTTACTGCTAGGGATGGATCCAAGGTCTTAGGCTCAGGCTACGGCTCTCTATGTGCTTTAAGTGGATCTGTAAACCTATTGCTTAGGACTGAGGGGGTCAAGGTTTTAAGGCCTAGTCCCTCCTCACCCCTAAGGGACATCGGTGTCGACCGTGGAGGAGCCTAAGCCAATTAAGCTCAAGAGCTGCCCCAAGAAGTATTACTACGGCACTCATAGGGTAGTAAGCCCAGAGGATACGTTGAAGTCCATTGAGGACAAGCTGAGTATTGTGGGGGCTTCAGACGTCAGGGACTTAACCCCCCACGACAGGATAGGGATACCAGTATTCTCGTGTAGGAGGGTTACAGCTGCTCCCGGTGCATCCTCAATACACTCCGGCAAGGGGTTGACCCATACTCAGGCTAAGGTCTCTCTCCTAATGGAGGTCTACGAGAGGTACTCCGCTGAGCCTCGTGGAGATGGTGTGATCACAGCATCGTATCATGAGGTCAAGGGCTCCTACCCCGCGCTAAGGCCTTCAAGCTTAAACCCGCCTAGGTGGATCGGCGATGTAGACAACGTTAAGCTGAGGTGGACGTGGGGATGGGACATAATGAGAGACGAGCCCATTCTAGTACCGCTGAACTGCGTGTTCCACCCCTACTACCCAAGGGATGATGTCCAGGTGTTCAGGACTAACACCAACGGCTTGGCCTCGGGGAACACCATTGAGGAGGCGATTCTGCACGCAGTGCTTGAACTCATAGAGAGAGACGCTTGGAGCATAGCTGAGTTCACGAGGAGAGTTGGAGATGAAGTGGATCCGTCAAGCGATCCACTCACATCACAGGTATTAAGCATGTTTGAGGAGGCGGGAGTTAAGGTTACGGTGAGAGACATAACGTCAGACGTGGGTGTAACAGTAGTCGCAGCGGTCTCTGAGGACCTCAAGGTCGAAGACCCGGCTCTGCTCACGATAGGCTTGGGCTGCCACTTAAACCCCACAATAGCTGTACTGAGGTCCCTAACTGAGGTGGCGCAGAGCAGGATAATGCAGCTCCACGGAGGGGGCAGAGGGGCTTGGAGGGCTGAGCTGCTTAGGCAACTGGGGGTCGAGAGGGTTAAGAGGATTAACAGGCACTGGTTCGAGGAGGCGCCTAACACTAAGGTTGTGGGCGAGCTTAAGAGGATGGACACGGACGACATACTCGCGGACCTCAAGAGGGTACTAGATCTGCTCAGGAAAGCTGGCTTTGAGCATGTAGCAGTAGTCGACTTGACTAGGCCTGAAATAGGCATACCCACGGTTAGAGTTGTGATACCGGGAATTGAGGAGTACGCGTTAGACCCTGAGAGAGTTGGCTCTAGGTGCTTGGGAGCCTTGAAGAGGTGAAGAAGCTCCACAAAGTATATTTAAGTCCTCCAACTTTAAGCCAACAATATCCCGTGGAGTTGATACGTTGAACATATCTGAGTTAAGGCCCGGTCTTGGCAGGGTCAACCTGGTCGTTAAGGTTGAAGAGCTCGAGAAGCCTAGAAACGTGAAGAGCCGCTATGGATCAACTACCGTCGTGAACGGGGTAATATCCGACAAGTCGGGTAGGGCTAGGATAGCGCTGTGGGGACCGCATGGAGATGAGGTCTCTGAGGGTGACGTCATAGAGATAGTGAATGGCTACGTAACTGAGTTTAGAGGAGAGCTACAAGTTAACGTGGGGAGATACGGGCAGATAAAGAAGGTTAGGTGACAACAAGCCCCTAGAAGTCACTTAGGCCTAGAAGACCTGTCCGTGTAGTACTTCGTGTACTCCTTCGGCTTCAGCTGAGAGACTATGTAGTCGAAGGCCACGTGGGGATCCGAGTTTCTGCCGCAGGTGTAGACGTCGACAGTCGCGTACCTGTACTCGACCCAAGTGTGGAGCGCTATGTGGCTCTCCGTGACTAAGGCTATTACCGAGACTCCTCCCATGCCCCCACCGAACTTCCAGGACTTCAGCTCGTGTAGCGTACAGCGGGACAGCTTGACAGCCTCTAACACTATCCTCCTCAGGAACTCCTCATCTGAGAGAACCCCTACGTCGCACTCGTAGAGGTTGCCGTATACGTGCTTACCTACAACCTGCCCAACAACCTTAACTTCCATCTGTCCCTCAGACACTTCGGGTCTTGAACCTCCGCTTCTCGCTAAGGAGACTTGCTGCTTAAAAATGTTTCTTAATGTCGAAGTCGAGGCCAACTTCTACACGTCGTTTTGGCTCTTGAGCGTCGTGTAGACGTAGGACTTGTTCGGCAGGGTCCTTATGTGTGGGTAGACCATGGCGTTTATGAGCGTGCAACCCTCCTCTATGACTACCTCATCCGCCACGACAGAAGTCGCTAGTATCTTAGTTCTATTCTTAAACGACGACTTGACCCTCACGTGCCTACCTATGATGCTGTTCTTAATGATGGCCCCCGGCCCTATCCTAACTCTATCCATTATCGCTGAGTTC
>QMSN01000042.1 GCA_003650865.1 Thermoprotei archaeon | reverse complement strand
TACTCCGTTGCCAAAGGGTGGAGGTCATGCGGAGAGCTGTTGGAGCGCTCAGGGGATGCAGGGTCTTAGTTGTAGACATGACCCACGGGGGAGTAGCTCTAAGCGAGGAGCTCTTGAGGAGGGATTGTGAGGTCACATGCTTAGATGTCCACAGGACTCTGAGCAATGAGGATGTCGAGAGGCTTAAGCTCCAGGGCTTGCGCGTCGCCAAGAGAGAGGATGAGGTGTTGGACGTAGGTGAGTTCGACGTCATAGCGGTTCAGCACGCTCCTCGCAGCTTAAAGTTGTTCTCAAAGGCCCTTGAGGAGGGTGTACCAGTCATAACTCACGCTAGAGCTGTTGGCATCATACTTAGCGAGGAGAAGCGCGACGTGAAAGTAGTTGAGGTCACTGGGACTAACGGCAAGACTACAACTGTGAGCATGGTGGCTAAAGCAGCTCTCGACTACGGCTTAAGGGTTTTAGTTCACGATAGCTTGAGCACCAAGTTCATGAGTGAAGGTGGAGTTGAGCTCCTCGCGTCAGGCCTGAGCATAACGCCAGCTAACGTGCTTAAAGCCTGGAGGATCTCTGAGGAGAGGGGTTTAAGGCCGGATATGTGCGTATTCGAGGTTTCACTTGGAGGTACTGGTGCAGCAGACGTGGGGGTTGTGACGGGGATACTTGAGAACTACCCGGTCTCGTACATGGTCAATGCGTTTAACAGCAAGCTCCAAATGGCCCTGAACATGGATGGCAGAGGCGTCTTGGTGTTAAACGGCGACGACCACTACACTAGGCGCTTCCTACACGTGTTTAGAGGAACCTCCAACGTATATGGGTTTGAGGGTGGAGTTCAGGTTAGGGGCGAAGTTTTGAGTAGAGGCTTGAAGAGCGGCCTCTCGGTTAGAGGCGTGATCGATGGGCTTAGAGGAGTCTCAGGTGGAGTGTTGAGCTGCGAGTTCTCCTTTAACCTGAAGCCCCAGCTATTCGGCAAGTACCAAGCGCTAAACGCCTTAGCTGCTCTGACAACCCTCTTGAGCTTGGGCTTTGACGTCGAGCATGCATGCTCATCGATATCCAGCTTTGAGGGCGTTGATGGCAGGTCTAAAGCTCAATTCAGAGAGTGGGGTGTCCTCGTTGACTGCGTTAATAGAGGTGTGAACGTGCCAGCCATCGTGCACGCCATTAAAGAGGCCGTCAACGTCAAGCTTGAGGGAGAGGCTAAGAGGGTTTTAGCGGTTATAGGAGGCTCTGAGAGGGCAACATGTGAACTCGTGGACTCAGTCAAGCTCGCGAAGGAGCTTAAAGCCATTAGTGAAGTGGACAAGTACTTCCTCTCAGAAGCCCTAGGCTTAAGGCTTAGGGAGCTCGGCTTAGAGGGTGTTGCAGCACCATCAATTGAACACGCTGAGAAGCTCGCTGAAGAGGAGGCTGAGAGAGGTGCTCCATCGATAGTGGTGGTGTGCTACAATGGGGGTTAAGCTTAGGCTTAGAGAGCTGAAGTACCCGGTTCACCCGAGGCCTAACCCTATAGCAGCTGCCCTCTACATGCTCAGGGACTTGGGGTGCGACGCAGTAGTCCTCCACGGCCCTTCAGGCTGCAACTTCAGGGCTCTGAGGCTCCTCGAGAGGGATGGTGTTAAGGTGTTCACGACTGCCATGAGCGAGATGGACGTGGTCATGGGCGGGGAGAGGAAGCTCGTGGAGGTGCTCAGAGCAGTGTACGAGGACTACAAGCCGAGGCTCATAGGAGTTGTAGGCACGTGCTGCACATCCATCATAGGCGAGGACGTTGAGGACGAGGTCGAGAGGGCTAATTTGCCAGTCAAGGTCATAGCTGTGAACGTGTCGGCTTGCATAGGCGATAACGTCGATGGAGCTCTAAGAGCTCTAAGAGCGGCCTTAAAGGTCGGCGTCATAAGTGAAGCGGAGTTCGAGAGGCAGAAGGTGGTGCTTAGGAGAGCGGCTGAAGTTGAGAGAGTTAGGGGTGTAGCTATATCAGGCTACGTGGAGCCTTCTGAGGGGGATGACGTCCACGAGGTCGCTAAGCTGATCATAGATTGCCTTAGGGAGAGGAGAGTTGTCGCTGTACTTAACGCTAAGAAGGAGACGGCCTACCTATACTCCGACGTCATCCTAGCTCTCAAGCAGGTCAAGGAGGGGCTTTCGCTTAGTGGAGAGCTCATAGTGCTAGCGAACTTGAGGTTCGACGTGGGCTTGCCGAAGGTCAGGGCTGACGCTCAACGCATACTCAGCGAGCTGAGAGCCAACGGCGTGGAGGTTGACTACTTAACTGGTGGGCTCGACGAGTACGCGTTGAGCAGGGAGAAGGTCTCTGAAGCCCTTAAGAGCATAGGCGGCTTCGACTTGTCAATAGCGCTGGGGATACCTCAAGCACTGCCAGTCGAGCTGCTCGGCAGGTCCATAGGGGTCTCCTCTGGAAATAGGACTATGAGTAGGCTTAGAGCTCTAGGCTACTTCAAGGTGGTTAACGAAGAGGATGCACATATAAGCGTGCTGGGGCGTAGACGCATAGTTGAGTCTAGGCTTGGCAAGGCCTTGAGGGCTGAGGCTCACTTGAGGAGTGAGTGACT
Organism: Thermoprotei archaeon; assembly: GCA_003650865.1. Taxonomy (GTDB): domain Archaea; phylum Thermoproteota; class Methanomethylicia; order Nezhaarchaeales; family WYZ-LMO8; genus QMSN01. Next base: position 5,561 of record QMSN01000042.1, on the reverse strand, counting down.
TGGCTGAGCTCCTCGACATACCTAGAATAGTCATATCAGCCTCTGGCAGCAGCTCTGGCAAGACGATGATATCATCAGGCCTAGCCAAGTGCCTCGTCAAGAGAGGGTTTAAGGTTCAGACGTTTAAGGTGGGGCCTGACTTCATAGACCCTCAGTACTTGACCATGGCCTCCGGCAGGCAATGCGTGAACTTGGACTCTTGGCTTATGAGCGAGGAGGAAATGCTCAGGGACTTCGTTGAGTACGCGAGGGGCGCGGACATAGCGTTGATAGAGGGTGTGAGGAGCCTCTATGACTCAGGAGACCCGTTGAGCTTGAGGGGCAGCACGTGGCTTGTAGCTAAAGTGTTAAGGGCTCCAGTCCTGCTGGTGGTGGACGTCAGCGGCATAAACATGGGGGCAGCCGCCATAGCAAAGGGCTTCTCGACGCTCACCGAAGGCGTGAGGGTTGAGGGTGTCGTGCTGAACAAGGTGAGAAGCTTCATCCACATGGTTAAGGCTAAGGCTGCTGTCGAGAAAATGGCTGGCATACCAGTTATAGGAGCTATACCAGTGCTCAGTGAGCTGAAGGTTGAGATGAGGCATCTAGGCTTAAGACCAGCCTTGGAGAAGAGGGCTAAGGCGCTTGAATCCATCGAGAAGTGGAGGGAGATCGTCGAGTGCAACCTAAATGTGAGGCTCATAGAGGACATAGCTAAGTCGGCTCCACCGATAAGGCTGGAGAGAAAGACCTCGAGGAGGAGGCCTAAGGGCAAGGTTAAAGTGGCGGTAGCACTAGATGAGGCCTTTAACTTCTACTACAGGCAGAACATGGATCTACTCGAAGCCCTTGGAGCTGAGCTCGTGCCCTTCAGCCCATTAACCAGCAGCTCGCTGAGTGAGGCATCTGGGGTGCTGATGGGTGGAGGATATCCACAGCTATTCCTCGTACAGCTTGAGGGTAACGAGAGCCTCAGGAGGAGCTTAAAGAAGCTCGTAGAGGACGAGTGCCCAACTTATGCTGAGTGCGGAGGGCTCATGTACCTATGCGAGGAGATAGAGGACTTCAGTGGGGTTAAGGTTAGAGGAGTCTCAGTAATACCAGGGAGGTGCAGCATAAGTAGGTCGACGCGGTTTCTAGGCTACACTAGGCATAGAGTTGTACGCGACAACCCCCTTTCCAAGGCTGGAGGTGAAGTTAAAGGTCACGAGTTCCACTACTCCAGCATTGAGGTTAGAGGCGAGGTCAAGTACGCCTACGAGGTCTTGAGGGGTTACGGAGTTGATGGGAGGCACGACGGCATAGTAACCCATGAAGCCCTAGCATCCTACACCCACGTGCTAGCATCAGGTCAAGAGCACCTCTTCGAGAGGTTCTTGGAGAAGTGCTTGGCTTACTCAAGGAGGTAGTCCCTCCTCAACCACTCGCCTTAAGCTTAAAACCTCTACGCCATCAAGCTCTCCATCGACGTCTGGCGTCACCAAGTAGGGCTTAGCTGAGCTAAGCCTCAACTTGTTAGCCACGAGCCTCAGCTTCCCCTTCAGCAGCTTCGCGTCAGCTCTAGTGAGAGTCCCGAACTTGCATTCAAATATCAAGGCGCTTCTCCCCTTAACAGCCACTACGTCGACCTCATTGCCCTCCCTATCCCAGTAGCTAGCCACCATGTAGCCTGGAAGCCTTTTCGACAGCTCCATTAGGCATATGTCTTGAAAAGCTAGGCCCACGTAGGAGTCGAGCCTCCCCATGATCTCCTCCAAGACGTAGTCCACCTGCCTGAGCTCTATGTAGTCCTTAAGCCTAGTTATGAAGGTCGTGTAGAACCTGAAGAAGAAGTCGTTTATCCTGTACCTAGGAGGCGTCTTGACGAATGCATTCAGCTCCCTACTTATCAAGCCCAGCCTCTCAAGTGTGAGCATGTACTTCTTAAGCTGAGTTCGCTCAAGCTTCACGTAGTCCGATATCTCCTTCAGCGTCCTCCTACCAGCGCTTATCGCCTCCATAACCTCTATGTACCTTAAGGGCTCTCTAAGCTCAGTCGTTAACAGCCTCTCCACCTCGTCGTAGAGGGGGGCTCCTAGGTCTAGGAATAATCGGTACAGGTTGCTCCTCAAGTCCCTAGCCTTGTCGTAGAGGGCTAGGTAGTAGGGAGTTCCTCCGAGGATGGAGTACACCTTGACGGCCTCCCTCTCAGAGAGACCTTCAAGCATGAGCCTAGCCGAGGAGTAGCCGAAGCCCGTCAGCTTGAGCACCCTAGTTGCTCTACCGTAGAGTGGCCCTACGTAGCTCACGTCCCTCTCCACCATGCCCACAGTGGAGCCCAGCAGCACAAGCTTAAGCCTACTCGAGCTCGCATAAGCATCCCAGTAGTGCTGTATCTTCGGCGAGAGCTCCCGCGAAATCCTCTGATACTCGTCTATGACCACCACCAGCCTCTCCCTCGCAGAGGACTCGAAGATGTGCTTTAAGAAGTCGTCTAAACCCCTAAACTCAACACCAAACCTCTTAGAGGCGGAGCTCAAGAACCTCTTGACGCTGGGCCCCTCAACGTAGAGGTAGACCCCTGGGTTTAGCTCTAAGAACCTCTTCACAAGCCACGTCTTGCCTATGCGCCTCCTCCCATACACTATCACGAGCTCAGCCCTACTGGACCTAGCAACTCCATTCAGCATCTCGAGCTCTCGCTCTCTGTCGTAGAATTGTATACTCATAGGTATTATACTCGTGAGTATACTATTTTAAGCTAACCCTTAACAGCAAATGCACCTAGAGCTTAGAGCGTTAGCCGTAGAGCCAGCCTCCTCATGAGGGCGAGTGCGAGGGTTGATGCCGCTACGAGGGCCATGCATGCAAAGGCAACCCCTCCAACCCCTAGGTATGCGTAGGGAGCTAGTAGTATGGGTGGGCCGAGGGCGTACCCCATAAATCTGAGGAAGCCGTAGACCGATGATGCGGCGCCTCTAAATTGAGGCTCGACCTCAACGGCTAGTGTTGAGAGGGGTGTGAACGTCGTGGTCCCCCCGAAGCCCAGCATAACCATTATCACTGGCATTAGGAGGGGCCAAGAGGGGAGAACTAGCATTGCAAAGGTTGTGAATAGCATGGCCAGCCCCACGAAGGCCGTCTGGAGCCTGCCAAGCTTATCCGTTAAGTACCCTGCTAGGAGGCCAGCCCCTAAACCCGCGAAGCCAGCGAGTGAGAGCAGGAGGCCTATGTGGTCTGTACTCCACTCGTGAGGAGGCTTTCCAAGAGCATCTGTGACGTACGTGTAGACCCCCATTCTAACTACGAAGGCTAGGAAGCCTATGGCTCCAGACGTTAATACGACCTTATTCCTCAAGGCCTTGAAGAACCCCCTCCACACCGTAAAAGCCCTGGGCGTCGAGGATCTCTTGAAGACCTCTACCGCGAGTATGAGGGGTATGAGGAGGAGGGCCATTAAGCCCAGAAGTATGAAGGCATAGGCCCAATGGATCGAGGCCATGTATCCTCCAACGAGAGGTCCAAGGGCTACGCCAGCGGTTACCGCCATGCTGAAGCCTCCCATAGCCCTCCCCAGCCTTCTGGGCTCAACTATGTCCCCTATCAAGGCCATGGCCACGGGCAGCAGCATGGAGCCCCCAACCCCCTGAATAACCCTAGACGCCAAGAGGACCTCGATCACGGGGGATGCCGACGCCAAGAAAGAGCCCATGCAGTATATCGAGGAGCCCAGCAGCATGACCTTAGCTCTGCCGTAGGCATCCGACATGGCTCCAGTAACTACATGAAATAAGCTGAAGGGTATCATGAAGAGCGTTATCGTGAGGGATATCACAGCGACGTCAACGTTAAACAACTCCTCGAGGACTGGGAACATGGAGATTATCATGTTACCCCCGAAAGGGCCTATGAAAGCGCAGAGGTAAGCTGTGGTTAGTGGAAGCCATTTGCCTCCACAGCTGTCTCCACATCTACTCGATGGCTGCACTGAGAAGCCCCCAACCGCCAGGCGACGTAGTATGAGCAAGGTGCTATATTATTTAGAGCACAGCGTGAACTAGATGATAAGGGCTTCGAGAGCAACTGCCTATTTGAATTCCACATCTTGGTGCAAAGTGGGGGTTCAAGAGGGTCTAGGTGGCCTGCAATAAATAGGTGTTTTTAGGGGGTGTTCTTAATTTTCGCCAGCACCTTGTCGACGCTCACCCTGTTGTAGTCGAAGCCCAGCTTCTCGGGAGGTAGCCCCAGAGCTAGCCCTAAGAGCTGAGTGTAGTGTAGGACTGGAACCTGGTCTTCAGGCTTTAACGCAGCTCTCTGCATCGCGTCATATGAGGCGTGGCATATTGGGCAGAACGTTATGAGGGCATCGGCCCTGCCCTTGATGTTCATAATCTTCCTAGCGACTAAGCTTTTAGACGCCTCTTGGTCTATGCCTGCCAGAGTTGCTCCACAGCACTCCCTCTTAGTCCTGTACTGAATGGAGTTGCACCCTGTAAGTTCTACGAGCTTCTCGAGCTTCAACGGTACTTCGGGGTTGTCGAAGCCTATTACGTCCATGGGCCTAACTATGTGGCATCCTGGGTGTACAGCCACGTTGAGGTTGAGCTTCACCTTGACCTGCTGAGCCAGCCTGTCAACTCCATAGTGGTCGTGTAGGAGCTCAGCTATGTGTATAACCTTAAGCCCGCCCTTAACCTCCAAGCCTTCAATTGAGAGCCTCTCGTTGACCGACTTCTTAAGCTCAGGCTTTGATATTAGGCTTAGAGCCTCCTTAAACGACTTGTAACAGCCGCTGCACAGGACTAGCATGGGGTTGCCTGTGAGCTCCGCTAGAGCTATGTTCCTCGAAGCAAGCGTAAGCCAGCTGTCAAAGCTCACATACCTAAACGGAAGCCCGCAACAGCTCTGCCCCTCGATGTACTCAAGCTCTACGCCTAGAGACTCTAAGACAGCCTTAGCTGAGATCTCGTAGTTCACCTCTCGAACCGCTGACGTACAACCCACGAAGAAGCTCAGCTTCACCACTAATCCCCCCTAGGCCAAGTGGCCTCCATCATCTTCTTGAGGGAGTCCAAGCTTGGAGGCTTCAGCTGAGGCAATCCTCTATCAGCCCTATCCTCATTGGTGAACTCGTCGACCTCGTATATCCAGCCGTAGGAGAGCAGGTTCTCCATCATCTTTAGGAACATCTCGGGGACCTTGAAGCCGGACTTGAAGGCTAGAGCTCTAAGCGAGTTTAGGATCTCCGATGGATTGACGTCTTCAGGGCACCTGTCACTGCAAACGTTGCAGCCAGTGCATATCCATATAGCCCTGCAGCTCAAAGCCTTCTCCTTGAGGCCGAGCTTGACTAGCTCCACGAGCTCTCGAGGAGTGTAGTCCATTGAGAAGGCTACTGGACAAGACCCCCCGCAAACCCCGCATTGGAGGCAGGCGTCTACGTTCAGCTTGACGGGGTACTTCAACACGTCGGATTCAAACCTCGGGTCGATGTCGGCTCTACCCAACCTCCCCATTCTAGCCAAGCTTGTACACCTCCATGAGCCTCCTCCTAACGTCGTCGCTTAAGGGCTTCATCTTCTCAATCCTAGAAGAGAACGTGT
>QMSN01000041.1 GCA_003650865.1 Thermoprotei archaeon | reverse complement strand
CTTGGGTTTAGGGGCCAAAGTGCTTTAAGGGTTTGAGGAGTGCTTTTACTTTGTGGCTGTCAGAAGGGTTTTTGTGGGTAGGATTAGGGTTAGGCGTGTTGGTAGGGTTGGTAGGATTAGGGTGTTGAGGGTGGGCTGTCGGGTTAAAGTTGAGGGTAGGCGTTGAGGGCTTAGGGTTAAGGTAAACTGTAAATTCGACAAATGAAAAATTAGCTGTGGGCTGAGTGGTGCCTCCTCTTGCTGTACAGGCCTCTATGGGTTGTTGGGAGCGGCTACACGCTTGGGGTTGTGGGTGAGAGGTTTAGGGTTGAGGTGAGGAGTGGAGCTAGGGCTTTTGAGGTTGCTGCTAGGAGGACGTACTGCGTTGTGCTTGATGGAGAGGGTTCTCTGAGTAGCTCAGCTATAGGGTTAGCCCGTAAGTACGGTGTGCCGCTGGTCTTGGTTGATGGGCTCGACGTCGAGGGCTTCACTTGGATATCTCACGGCAAGAGCGTTGAGCCCCTCATATACCAAGTCCAAGCCCACCTAAACGTTAGAGAGCACTTCTCAAGGATATTCCTAGAGTCCTTGAGGGAGGGCTTTCGAGGGAAGCTTCAAGTCGAGCTTGAAGGGGGTTTGAGAGAGGTTAGAAGCGCCATAAGCAGGGTGATAGCTGAGAGGTGGGGCTCCAGCTCTAAGGCTAAGGCGGAGTACGCTAGAACGCTGCTAGCAGCCATCTGTTGGGCTGCTCTCTACAGAGCTGGCTTAAACCCGGACGTCGGCTTCCTACACGACAAGCTCTGCTTCGACTTAGCCTGCGAGTTTGAGCACATAGTCGTGCTAGAGGCCCTCAAAGCACCAGACCTAGAGGGAGCTGAGCTTAGGAGAGCTGTGGCCAAGCTAGTGGACTCATCACTTCAAGCAACTATTCAGAGGGCAACGCTCTCATCTAGACCTCACAGCCTCCTCTGGCACGTAAACGCTCAAGCTAGGTCTCTAGCATCCACCTTGAGGTCTGGGCTATTCAGCTACAAGCCATTCCGGGAGGGGTGAGGGTGAGGATAGTAGTGGTCTACGACATACCGGTTGAGCACGAGGACTACAGGAGGAGGCTTAGGGAGTACCTCAAGAACTTCGGTGGGAAATTCCTCCAGCTAAGCGTCTACGAGGTCGAGGTCTCAAAGAGGGAGCTGGACGAGCTAATCAGGGGAGTTGAGGCAATAGTGAGGGGGTGTGAGGGGAAGGTTAAGGTGCTATTCCCATGCAGGAGCTGCTACGAGAAGATCAGGCAAGTTGGAGTTAGGCTTAGAGAGCTTGGAGCTGAGGAAAGCCCTTAAGTTGCTAGGAGGCTCGCCTTAAAGGGCCTGTACACCTCCAACTCCCCGGAGACCCACTTAGCCAGCTGCTCAGCCTGCCTATAGACTAGCTGCTCAAAGCTCCCTAGAGGAGTCCTCAAGTTGAGCTTGTGGCGGTAGAGCTTCATGAGCTTCCCCCTACCCCAGTCGTTCAAGTAGACCCCGTTGACCGAGTACTTGAAGTCGCTCTTCCTCATCGACCTGCTCGTGAAGGCAGGTATCACTACTGAGTCCACGAGGGGCTGCCTAAACTCCTCAGCTAAGTCTAGGGCTAGAGAAGCCCTATCACCCCTAGGCTCGTGTAGGAAGCCAAGCCTCTCGTCAAGCCCGTGATACCTCAAAGCCCTAGCACACAGCGAGTAGAGCATCATGTTCAGGAAGCTCATGGAGGCGCTCACGGGGTCCCTAGGCGGCCTCCTACTCCTAGCTGTGAAGCCGTAGTCCCCCGGTATAACCCTCCTAAGGGACTCGTAGTATAGCCTCGTGACCTCAGCCTCAACGGCCATAACCCCCCAGACCGTCGAAGCCTCTGTGAACCTCGAAGCCAACTCCTCAATAGCTGAGTACTCCTGAGAGCCCTGTAAGCCGAGGAGCCCCATCAAGTAGAGCTTGTTGGAGGCTGAGGCCTCAGCCACAAGCTTAGCGATTAAGAGCCTATCAGAGTCGCATAGAAACCTCTCAACCTGCTTCACAACGAGGGGCTTTGAGTCGAGTATAGCCCTCCCATGCCTACTCTTAACAGCAACTCTAACACCTCTCCTACAAGCCTCTCTGAGAGCGTCGACTCCTATGGAGCCCTCCCCGTCAAGCTCAATGCACTCCTCAAACCCCACATCTCTAAACCCGCTAGAGCACCTGAAGACCAGCCTACCCCCTCTACGGTGGAGGGAGTAGCCCCAGCCGTACAGGAACTCGATTGGCAAGCCTATCTCCAAGTATTACCTCGTTGAGCCTCGATAAAAATTAATACAATTAGCTGTAGCTAGTGCCTGGTGAAGCCCTTGATCTACGTCAACTTGTTCACGGTTGGGACATCGATACTCAGCAACTTCGTTAGAAGCGGCTTCCGCAGAGACCTACTCGAGAAGTATGCGGATAGGAGGGTGGGGGATTGGTATAGGCTTCCCCCACAAGATGAGGAGCAGAGGTTCATTGAGAGCTTGAGGAGAGGGGTCGACGTCTACGACGCTCTTGTTGACTACGTGGACAAGGATCCTAGAGCCGCTAGCGCTGAGCTAAACGCCTTCTACGGCTTCATGGGGAGGTGGTGTCTACCCTACGACGCAGTTGAGGTCTACATATACTCGACGGACACGGGCACATGCTGGCTGTGCTCAAGGGTTATCCACGACCACTTGAGGAGGATGGGGGTCAAGGCCCAGGAGCCTATAAGGGTTAAGGGGTGGGGCTTAGAGGACTTCGAGCGTGGATTGGCGAACCTCCTCGACAAGATGGCTGGCATAATATCCTCAAAGAAGAGGCAGGGCTGCAGGGTCTTCGTAAACGCCACTGGAGGCTTCAAGCCGGAGTCCACATTCGCAGTCCTAGCTGCGTCGCTCCTAGGGGCTGACGGCGTCTACTACATGCACGAGGCCTTTAAGGACATAGTCTACATACCGATACTCCCACTAACGGTTGAGAAGAGCTACGTGAAGACCCTCAAGAAGCTCGGCTACTGGATGCCTAAGAGAGATGCTGAGGAGCTCTTGAGGATGCACGGCTACAGCTTAAGGGACCTAGAGGAGATGAGGTTGATCGAGGAGAGGGATGGGAAGGTCATAGTTAAGAAGTGGGTGCGCAAGCTCATGGCTAAGGCCAGCCGCTAGCTCAGCTTAAAAGCCTACACTCCAAGTTGAGCTCACACCTACTGCAAAGCCTCCTCTCAACCCTTCTAGGAGGAGTTGAGGAGTAGAGTACCTCTATAGCCCTATCCCTAAGCTCGACGGCTAGCTCCCTGAGCCTAGGGCTCATGTAGACCTTAACCCTCCTAGTCGGCACTAGGTCTAGGAAGCCGTGCTCAACGACGCCTCCAGTCTGCTCCTCAAGCATGATTGAGTACCAAGCTAGCTGAACGTAGTCCTGTAGGTGAGGTCTAACCTTAAACTTGACCTCAACTGGAACACCTCCTTCAACCATGTCCACGACCCCCACAACCCCCAAGTCGAGTGAGCTCACTGGAACCTCGAAGCTTAGAGGAGGTCTAGGAGGGTTTCTAGCCCTGAACTCCACGATGGCCTCAGCCAAGTCGTAGTCCCTACTCGACATCAACCCACTCCTAAGCTTGCCCTCGAGCTCCTCCATGAGGCCTGAGGCCACCTCACTGGGCGAGAGGCCTCTTAGAAGCCCCTCCACAAACCTCTTAGAGACCTCGTAGTACAGCTTGTGGACCCCAGACCCCCTAGCCATGCTTGAAGTTGGGGGAGGCACGAGCCCCAAGACCTTCTTGACGTAGAGCATTCTAGGGCAAAGGCAGCACGTGACGACGTCGTTCACGGAGACCACGACGCTTATCGGGGGCTTTGGAGCACGCCACCTCAAGCCCATCGCCGCCTATATCGTGAACGTCAAGTCGTACTTGCCGCAGCCAGCTGTAGCCAAGTTCCCCACGTGCATGTACTTGCCCAGCAGGAGGAGCGCCATCATCCTGCAGGAGCTGTCGTCATCAACAGACCTCCAGTCCAGCTTATAGGAAACCCAGCCCCTAAAGAAGGTGCCGAGGGTCTTCTTGCCGTGGACGCCCATCTTCTTCATCAAGCTCTCCTTGAGCTCATGGCCAGTAGCCCTTGAAACCCTCTCAGCAGCCTCAATAACCCTCTTGGCCTCAGAGGCTGTTAGAGGCCTGCCCACATTGAAGTAGTAGGCGAGCATGCTGTACCTCCGAGCCAAGTTGGCCACCACGTGCCTTAGAGATGGCACGGAGACAGTCTCGCCCTCAACCCTGATGTTGGTCGGGGTCTTGAAGTCTATCCTCAAGCTCTTAGGCCTAGCCTCAACAACACCTTTAGCAGACCTCTCGAAGAAGCTGAGCAAGTCAACCTTTACAGGCCTCTTCAAGGCCATCGAGTAGCCCTTGCTGGTTGTGAAGATGGTCTCAACCCTACCAGCCACAACATCCCTACACGTTATCCTAGAAACCCTGAACTTCCTCCTCTCCTTGATCAAGGGGTCCATCCCAAGCCCCTCAAACCCCATCCCTATTACAGCCATGATCACCGCGTGCTCGTGCTTAATGGCGTCCCCCATCAAGATCAGGTTAAACGATAACGAGGACCCCCTAACCCTCCTAGGCTCGAGGACGAATGGCCTAGCAACGCCCTCACGCCCACCCTTCCTAGCTAGCGATGCGTCAGCCCTCAAGAGAGATGAGGGCTCGAAGATCACGGAGTATATGCAAGACCTGTAGTACTTGCACCTCTTACACTCGAAGTCCATGTCCTCCTTACACACAAGCTTCCTCAAGGCGTAGCCGAAGGCACCTCTAAGAGCAAAACCTGTGTAGCCTAGGAAGGGGGTGTATTCCCTATCGAAAACCCCCTCCACCTCGTAAACCCTCAACAACTAGACCACAAATACTAGCTTTTAGATGCTACAATAATAAGCTTTAAACAACGGGCTGAAAGAGAGGAGTTACTGGTACTCACGTCTTAAGCGTGTAGTGAGCTAGAGCCCAGCCGCTACGAGGTTTCAGCGATAACCACTGTAACCTCATAGGAGCCTTAAACCCACCTCTCCACTCCCTAAACCGCCTGAAAAATGCTCAAAAGTGTGGAGCTGTATGGTGTATATGGATGATCGCTTTGGCTGTGGAGGGAGCATTAACTGTTGAGAGCGAGGTTCAGAGAGTCATACTGCTCGCCTGCTTGGAGAGGCAGGGCTACGTAGCTCTCGCTGAGCTCACCAAGAAGGTTGAGGGACTGGTCAAGTATAGGGCTAGTGCAGCTCTAAGCCAGAACGCCATGCTACTAGAGAGGAGAGGGGTCATTGAGAGGGTTACTGAGGGCAGGAGGGTTTACGTGAAGATAAGGCCCATCTACGTCCAGAGAGCTAGAGACACCTTGAGCTACAGGGCCCCCATAGGCCTAATCTCCGGGTACACGTGGAACCCAGATAGGCCTGAAGACCTGACTCCTCTAAGGAACTACGTTGACGCCATAGAGAAGCTTAGGGGGGATGGCGTTGAGGTTAGCTACGTTGTTTGCTTCACAACACCTGAAGCTAAAGAGGCTAGAGATAAGCTGGGCGTCAAGCCAAACCCCGATGAAGAGGTCCTGCTGCCATTCAAGGTCTACCAGTCCGAGTACGAGAAGCTCAAGGAGGCTGTGGTGCAGGTCGTCGATAGGCTGATCTACAAGTACGACTTAATACTCGACGTAACCCCTCTAACCAAGCTATTCACGGACATACTGGCTGAGGTCAGCGAGAGGTATGGGTTAAAGAGGATCTACCACTTCGGCCCCCTCACGTGGATAAGGAAGTAGGTGTTTAAGTGGCTCAGCTACCTCCAAAGAAGCCTAGTCTCTCCAGCTGTCGCTACGCGTAGAGGCCTAGTCTCAACTATGAAGGGGTACTCGGAAGTTGCTTGGCCAACGACTAGGCAAGTCCTAGGGGGTAGCGAGGGGACGAGGGACATAACGGTCTCCCTATCTATCTTGGTCGCAGGCATGATGTGCTCCAAGTCGCTCTTGTTGGTCAAGTTGAATATGAATATGTTGTCGGTCTGCCTTATGATCACGTCGTCTATGGAGGTGGGGGTGTTGGTCATGTATATCTGGTATGCCCCTAAGTGCCTCATCCTCGTTACCAAGTCCAGCCACATCACCTTATCTATGTAGAAGTGGGCCTCCTCAGCCACTACGAATAGAGGCCTCGACTCGGGATCCTCAAGTATCTGCTGAAGCTTGCTCACGACTGTCTGCACAACTATGCGTTGAGTCACGCTGTCCTTAGCCTTCAGGTTTATCACTATGGCCCCTCCACCCCTAATCCTATCCAAGAGGCTCTCTATGGTGGTCTCCTCCCTCTCATCGTCGGTTATTATCCTTGCAGCCCTTATGGTGTCAAGCCTCCTCAAAATGGCCTCTCTAACCCTGCTATCGAGCGTTAAAACCCTACTCTCCAAGTTGGCTAGTGAGAGAGACCCTCTACTCTCAAGCTCCCGCCAAGCGTTCCTAAAGGCGAAGGCCGAGGCGTCCGGAAGGCCCAGTGCCTCGACCATGACCGAGTACATGACGTCTAGCCCTATGTAGGGCAGGGTGAAGGCCATCCTCGTGTACCTGCTGCTCCTAGGGTTGGGCTCTAAGCTTATGATCCTCTCGTGATACTCACTTGGGCTGCCGTCGAGCTTCCACCTCAAGTTCGAGTACTCGTCGTTTATATCGAACACTATGCATTGAGCTCCGTGATCTATGAGGCCTAGGAGTATCGTCTTAGCTATGTGGGACTTCCCAGTTCCCTTCTTCCCGACTATCACGTTTATGCCTTGAAGAGACTTGGCACTGATCACGAATGGCCTTAAGCTGTGGGTTGAACTCCCAATCTCAACTTGGTAGTCAACCCCTATCTCCAAGCTCCTCCTCAAATCGTCGTCGTCAAGCCTCTCGACGGATGCCTCTCGAGTAGGAGTCCAGCCGCTCCAAGGCCTATAAGTCACAGATCCACCTTCAAACATGACCTCCTTCCTTATCTTGGCCCTAGACGCCTTCATGTTCTGGACCATGTCCATGACGTCCTTGACGGGCTCTGTTTGAACCTCAACGACGCTGACGGAGCGCGATATAGCCTCTCTCCTCAACGTGTCCTCGAGTATCCCCGGTAGGTCGACTAGGTTCTCCTCTATCACTTGGACTAGGAGGCCTCTGCCGCTCGGCTCCTTCAGTATCAAGCTCTCGCCAACCCTAACCTCCTCATCTGGCCTGTGAACCAGTATTATCTCGTCTCCAGCCTTCATCAATATCTTCAAGCCCATCACCAGTAGGGGGATAATATCATGTGCCTGACGTCGAAGGGTCTCAAGACCCTTAAGCCGTACTTCTCAGCTACGTGAGCTTGCAGCGCCAAGACCTCGTTGCAGGTCAAGTACGACATCGCGTGAGCTTGCCTGAGAGGCTCGGGGTACCCGTTGTGTATGGAGCAGCTCGATATTAGGGCTTGGAGGGCTTCCCTAACGCCTAGCCCTTGAGGAGGGGCTACGTCAACCCTAAACGTGAAGCCGTATGGCGAGAGCTTAGCGACTGTAACCCTCCCTAGACACCTGCTCCTCACGCTCTGGCTTATCAGCTTATGCACGTCGGCGAAGCAGGGCTCGTAGAAGTCCTCGAGGATGCTTATCAGCTTAACACCGTCAACCGTTGTTAGAGAGGAGTGCTTGGAGACGGCTATGACCACGTTCGACCTAGAGCGAGCTAGCTTCAAGCTCTCAGCAAGAACCTCTCGAGGAGTATCAACAGTTCCACTAGTAAGCGAGCCATCCCAGAGCACCAGGCCTCCATCGATAGCTGAAGCCGAGCACCTCTGAAGAAACCTCTCAATGAAGTTCCTAACCCTATCAACCATCTTGTGGAGCGATGGGGCCTTAGCAGGCGACGAGACCCCTAAGAGCCTCCTGAAGTGCGTGTACAGCTCATCCTTATTCCCCTCAGTTATGTGGAAGACGTAGGGGCCAAACCTGTAGATGCTGGTTGAGTCGCTCCTCCTCAAGACCATAGTAGCCCTGTAGGCTGCGAGCAGCCCCACATCAGTCTCGCCGAGCTTGAAGGCAGTTGAGTCCACAGCCACTAAGTCCATGCCAGCCATGTCGGGGTTCAAGGCCAAGG
>QMSN01000040.1 GCA_003650865.1 Thermoprotei archaeon | reverse complement strand
TGGACCATAGAGGACGGCAAGATAAAGGTCCTGCACTTAGAGAAGTGCAGGCGCTACCCGCCTTCAAGGATGAACTGCAACGTCTGCGAGCTCGTCTGTTATAGTGGAGCGATAAAGGTGGTGGCTTGAGGTGAAGGTTGAAAACGTATTGTGCACGGGATGCTCACTCCTATGTGACGACGTTGACTGTGAAGTTGAGGGTGGAGTGGTTGTCAAGGCTTGGGGCTCCTGCAGCCACGGCACCAATAGGCTCAAGGGCTTCAAGGAGAGCAGGCTTGAGGAGCCCCTCGTCGAGGGCTCTAAGGCGAGTGTCGAAGAGGCCGTTGAGGCCCTAGCTGAGAAGCTCAAGTCCTCTAAGGCGCCTGCGATCTATGGAGGTGGGTGCTCCTCAAATAGGTGTGTGGAGCTAGCCTTAAAGCTGGCTGAGAAGCTCGAAGCTGTCTACGACGCTCCACCCTCGATATGCAGGGTCCTCATACCGATTAGGAGGGAGTTCAACGTCGAGGCTTCTAGGTTTGAGGAGGTGCTGGACGAGGCCGACTTCGTGCTGTACTGGGGGGTCAGCATAGCCGACACCCACTTGAGGCATGCCAGCAGGTACACCGTCATGCCCAGGGGCTCGGTGATAAAGATGGGTAGGGAGAACAGGGTTGTGGCCATGGTGGACGTGAGGGAGTCCATGAGCATGAAGATAGCTCAGCACAAGCTCGTAGTGGGGCTTTGTGGAGACGCTTCTCTCGCTAAGTCGATAGTCGACGCACTTCAAGGCATGACCCCACAGCCTCCAGCCGAGGTGCCCACTAGGCAGGTGGTTCTCCTAGCCTCAGACTTGAAGTCCTCCTCCTTCACAGCCATCTTCTTGGGCAGCAGCCTCCTCAGGTGTAGACCAGAAGAGAGCATTAAGGAGATCTTGAAGTTAGCTGAGAAGCTGAGAGAAAAGGGTAAGTGCTCGGTGCAACCCGTAGCTGAGGAGGTGAACTCATACGGTCAAGCCGAGCTCAGCCTGAAGCTCCTGGGCACATGTAGCCCCTACAGCTTCAAGGAGAAGGCTCAAGTTAAGCCTCTCCACGAGCTCGTGGCTGAGGGAACAGTCGACTTCGTGTTCTCGCTCAACACGGACTTGCTATCCTCAATCCCTATGAGCTCAGCTAAGCACCTGCAGGGCAAGCTTGCATGTACAACTGAGCTTAAGACCCTGACTCAGGCCAAGTCGAGCATAGCTATACCCGTCCAAGCCCTAGGCATAGAGGCTGGGGGCACGGTCACTAGGACCGATGGTGTCGAGGTGGAGCTAAAGCCCTTCTTAACGCCTCCTCAGGGCTTGTTAAGCGAAGAGGAAGTCTTAAGTCGCCTTCTGAAATCCCTTTAAAGGGCGCGTAGAGATGAGAGAAGGCGGTGAGGGGGGTTATCCCCCTGAGAAGGTAAAGGTTGCTGTCTTTGTCTGTAGGTGTGGGACTAACATAGCTGGGGTCGTGGACGTAGACGAGGTCGTCAGGCACTTCTCCAGCAGAGAAGGCGTCGTCGTCGGAGAGCACGAGCACTGCTGCAGCGACGATGGATTGAGGAAGATAAAGGAGGTCTTGGAGAAGGAGGGAGCTACGCACTTAATAGTCGCGTGTTGCACCCCCTCCCTCCACGGAGAGCTCTTCAAGAGGACTGCTGAAGAAGCTGGCTTGAACAGGGGCTTCGTCGAGATAGTCAACATAAGAGAGCAGTGCTCGTGGGTGCACTCCTTCGACCCCAAGAGGGCGACGATCAAGGCCATAGACCTAATAGAAATGGCTATAGCAGCTGCACCACTAGCCTCACCAGCTAAAGTAGTGAAGATGCCAGTCGAGAAGTCGGTCCTAGTCATAGGTGGAGGGGTCGCCGGCGTAACAGCGGCTCTCACGCTGGCAGACATGGGCTTCAAGGTGTACATGGTCGAGAAGGAGGGCTTCATAGGGGGGCACATGGCTAAGTGGGATAAGGTGTTCCCAACACTAGACTGCAGCATATGCGTCTTAGGCCCTCAGCTCTCGAGGGCCTACAACCACCCCAACATAACCGTCCTCACCCTCAGCCAAGTCAAGTCGGTTAGAGGAGTCCCCGGCAACTACGAGGTTGAGGTCTACAGGAAAGCTCGGTTCGTCGATGAGAAGCTGTGCAACGGCTGTAACAAGTGCTTGGAGGTATGCCCAATACAATTACCCAACGAGTACGAGTACGGTCTAGGCTTTAGGTCGGCTATAGTCAAGCCGTCGCCTGAAGCAGTCCCCCAAGCCCCCTACATAGACATGGAGAGCTGCGTGGGCTGTTATAGCTGCTATGGCGTCTGCGACCCCAAAGCCATAAACTTCAAGGATAGGGATCAGACGATTACGCTTAAGGTTGGAGCCATAATAGTGGCCACGGGCTTTAAGCCCTTCAACCCGAAGGGGTTTGAGGAGTACCGATACGGCTTCCTCCAGGACGTCGTGACTGGACCTGAGTACGAGAGAATGCTTAACAACGTGGGGCCCACGAAGGGCAGGATCCTCCGGATATCTGATGGGGTTGAGCCGAAGAAGATAGCTTTCATACAGTGCGTTGGCAGTAGGAGCGATAGGGTTGGACACAGGTATTGCAGTAGGGTTTGCTGCAACTACGCAATTAAGCAAGCTGTTCAGACGAAGCTCATGAAGCCAGACATCGACATAGCGATATTCTACATAGACGTGAGGGCAACTGGCAAGCTGGCTGAAGAGGCCTACAGGAGGGCCATAGAGCTCGGCGTCCGCTTCGTTAAGGGTAGAGTTGGAGACATCAGAAGGACTCGTGAGGGCAAGCTCAGGCTCTTCTACGAGGACATACTGGAGGGCAACTTCAAGGAGGAGGACTTCGACCTAGTGGTCTTGAGCGTGGGGATGGAGCCTCACGAGGATATTAAGGAGCTCGCCGGGATGCTGGGAGTGCACTTAAGCGAAGACGGCTTCCTAGCTGAATACCACCTCAAGCTAAACCCAGCAGACACCTTCAGCAGAGGTGTCTACGTCGCTGGAGCTTGCACTGGCCCCAAGGACATAACGGAGTCCGTGACTCAAGCAGGTCTCGCAGCAGCGAGAGTAGCTGAGCTTCTAGGTAGAGGGGAGATCGAGATCGAGGTCTACGCCCCAGTCATAGACGAGTCGAAGTGCAAGCTCTGCTTTAACTGCGTGAGAGCCTGCCCATTTGGGGCCTTGAAGATGGGCAAGGGTAGGGTTGAGATAGACGAAGTTGCGTGTAGAGGCTGTGGAGCTTGCCTAGCCGCCTGCCCAACAGGCGCTCTGAGGCCTCCAGGCTACTTGACTAATGAGCAGATCTCAGCCATGCTTAAAGCCCTGCTGTCGAGGAAGAGCGAGTTCCCACTGATAGTCGCCTTCATGTGTAGGTGGTGTAGCTACGCAGCTGCAGATAACGCTGGGCTCAATAGGATACCATACCCCACCAACGTCAGGGTCATAAGGGTTCCATGCAGCGTCAGGGTTTCGCCAGAGCATATCCTCGAGGCGTTTAGGCTTGGAGCTGACGGAGTCATGGTCCTCGGGTGCTACGAGCAGGACTGCCACTACAGAGTTGGCAGGATAAAGGCTAATGAGAGGGTTGAAACCCTCAAGAAGCTCCTAGAGGCCGTAGGGGTTAACCCCGATAGGCTGATCATAGATGGAGCCTCGGCATCAGAGGGCAAGAAGATTGCTGAGCTCGTGAGGTCTTTCACAGAGAAGATCGCGAAGCTAGGCCCCATAGGCTCTGAGTTCGAGGTGTAGGCCTTGGAGTCCTCCAAGCCAATTATGGAGCTCGAGCTGGAAGAGGACAAGCTCCACTACACTTGGAAAGCTCCTGTATTGGAGAAGAAGCTGACCTACGACGTTAAGAAGTGCGTGGGGTGCGGGCTGTGTGAGAAGGTTTGCCCCGTCAACGCCATATCGATGGGGCCCATCAAGGACATAGCTTCAGGCAAGGTGGAGGCGCCCTACATAATAATCGACGAGACCAAGTGCGTGGCCTGCCCCCTATGCTCAGGGGTCTGCCCAAGCGGGGCTTTGAAGCTCACTCTCCAAGCAGACTTCGACCACCCCAGGGTTAAGGGGGAGATAAGCCTAGACAAGGAGAAGTGCATCCCCTGCCTGCTCTGCGAGAAGATATGTCCGAGAGATGCCATTAAGGCTGAGGTCAAGGTCAAAAAGAAGGAGGAGCTTGTCAAGTACCTCGGAGAGGAGTCCTGGGGCAAGGGCAACATAAAGGTCGACCTAGAGAAGTGCTGCTACTGCGGCTTATGCGAGCTACTGTGCGACGCCATAAAGATAGAGTGGGTGGACCCTCAACCCCCTCAATTGAAGGTTGGAGCAACAGTGTCAGTGGACCTAGAGAAGTGCGATTACTGCGGCTTATGCGAGGAGATATGCCCAGTACAAGCGATTAAGGTGGAGTGCGTGGAGTCCGCTCCGAGAGAGGTTGGGAAGCCAGTTGTTGAGGGCTCCCTGGAGATCGACGAGGAGAAGTGCGTTTGGTGCGGCATGTGTGCTGGCGCCTGCCCAGTTGACGCGCTCCACGTGGAGAAGCCATTTGAGGGCCACATATACATGGTTCAGCCCAATGAGTGCGATCCATCTGGTTGCAAGAACTGCATCAACATATGCCCGGTCAACGTGGTCTACGTGGCTAAGCCGCCATCAAAGGACAAGATGGGCTTCGTGGAGGATTACTGCATCTACTGTGGTGCGTGCGAGAAGGCCTGTCCAGTAGACGCCATCAGGGTCTCGAGGAGGAGCATCCGCATAGCGAGTGTGGAGTCCCCGTGGAGCTCCATGTGCAGCGAGATGCTCAAGAGGAGCTTGACCACGTACAAACCCCCTAAGCCCAAGGTGTACCACAGAGTAGTTAAGGTTGAGGAGGTCGAAGTGACGCCTCCACCTCCACCCCCAATACCGCCAACACCTAAGGGCTTCCAGAGGGCCTCGAAGGCGCTCACGAAGCTCCTAGAGACCATAACGTCTGTGCAGGGGAGGATACTGTTCGAGAGGGGGGAGTATAAGAAAATAGCCTCGAAGCTAGAGGGGGATTAAGGTGGCTAAGCTAGTCGTTTCACCCGTGGACTTGGAGACCTTGACCTTAACGGTCGAGGTTGAGCCTCCGCTCGGAGGCATCAAAGCCATGGACCAGGGGCTCGGGGGCATTAGAGCCATCCCCTTATTTAAGCCGTCGAGGAGCTTGGCGACAACCTTCACTGAGCCGGAATCCGAGGATACCTCGACCACATCTCCATCGGAGACACCGATTGACGAAGCGTCTTCACCACTCAAGTATATCGTAGATGCCTCCTTCGAGAACTCGGGGTTCAGAGAGCCAAGCCTCTTAGCTCTCTCGAAGTCGTGGAGCCCCTCAACAATCAAGGTTACCTCTAAGCTCACGTTAAAACCCCCAGCTGGAGGTGTCAAGCCATTATAAATTTGTTGTCCTCTGAGTCGAGCCGCTGCATACAGTGCGGATCCTGCAGCTCAGCTTGCGTCGTAGCTAGAATCACGAGGAGCTACAACCCGAGGAGGATCCTCTACGACATAAAGCTTGGCAGAGAGCCCGAGGAGAGGGCTATATGGCTCTGCTTGAGGTGCCACACGTGCGAGTCTAGGTGCCCCAACTCGGTGAAGATACCGGACATCATAGGGGTCTTGAGGGAGGAGAGCCTTGAGGCTGGGCGTGAGAGCAAGGCCGTAGAGGTCTACCTAGACATCTCAGAGACCATATTCAGCGAGGGCGTCACAGTGCTACCTGTGAGCGGCGAGGTCAAGGAGTTTAAGGCCGAGAGCGGCTTAGACCTGCCATTCCTCCCTCAAGAGGTTAGGGCTGAGCTCAGGAAGATCATGAGGAGCGTCGGGTTTGAGGATAGGCTTAAGAAGATCACGGGTGGTGGTCTTGGTGGTAGAGGCTAGTGGAGATGTGGTGTACTACCCTGGATGCCTAGCGCTCAACGTCTACCCTGGGATCTCGAAGACGAGCATTGAGCTCCTCAAGCTCCTAGGCGTTAAGCCTAGGTTGCCGACGAGCGTGTTGTGCTGCGGCCTTCCCATACACCTGTCGGGAGTTGCTAAGGGTGAGCACGTGGACGCCATGTCATGCTTCAACGTGGCAAAACTCATGGGGAACCCCGACTACGTCGTCGTGCCGTGCAACGGCTGCTACCTGACCTTGAAGAAGGCCCTGAGCTCAGAGGAGTTTAAGGTTAAGTGCGCCGTCAAGTCTAAGTGCGTGCACATAGCTGAGCTCATATGGGCGAATAGGTGGAAGCTGGCTGAGCTCGCTAAGAGGGACTTGAGCGGCCTCAAGGTCGCGATCCACGTTGGATGCCACTACACCCACGCCTTTCAAGACTCAATTAAGGGCGAGGATGGAGAGGACCTGCTCGAGGACATAGCGTTGGCCTTCAACGCCCAGGTGGTGGACTACGAGGAGAGACATAGTTGCTGTGGTGCTCCAGCAGTTAAGTGGGTTGGAAGCATACTGCTAGAGCTATCTCAAGTAAAAATGGTGAGCGTGCTGAACAGCGATGCCGACGTCCTGTTGACCATGTGTCCAGCCTGCATGCTCACGTTCGACAAGACTCAGTACGAGCTCAAGCAGCTTGAGGAGGTCGAGAGGATGATACCTGTGCTCCACGTATCCCAGTTCGTGGCGTTAGCCCTCGGCTTAGACCCCAAGAAGACTTGCGGCCTCCACCTCCACTTAGCAAATCCGAACAACACGTCTACAGCTCTAAACGACTTGATAGGCTGGCCGCCTCAAGAGGAGCTCTAACCCTCACACCTTTTTAGAGGCTCCTCAAAACGTCAATGAGCTCCCTAAGCTCACATATAACTGCATTAGGCCCCTCAGCCTCCAGCAGCTCTCTGCTGTTGAAGCCTCCAGTGTAAGCCACAGTCTTCGAGCCAGCTGCTCTACCACACCTCAAGTCTTCAGGTGAGTCTCCAACCACAACCGCCTCGTAGCAGGGAACCTCAAGCCTTCTACAAGCCTCGAAGACTGGATCTGGAGCTGGCTTACACCTAGCTACATCTAGGATCGTCACGACAGCGTCCACTAAGCCCTCTAAGCCCAGCACCCTCAACGTCGGCTTGACATACCCGACAAGCCAGCTTCTATTCGTTACAACCGCCGTCTTAACCCCATAATCCCTAAGCTCCTCCAGGAGCTCCTTGGCCCCCGGCTTAAGCTCAACGTATCTCAAGCAGCCGCCGTACTCTCGAGCATAGGTCTCCAAGACCTTAAGCTTGACGTCGCGGTTTAAGCTCACTTGAGGGGCTAGGACGCTCAAGACCTCGCTGAACGGCCTACACATGAGCTTAACCACTTCGCTCACAGACATGGAGGAGCCTAGGCCTAAAAGCCTAAGAGTTCTCAGAGCTGCCTCTGCAAAGCTGAGCCTAGGCTCTATCAGCGTGCCGTCTAAGTCGAATAGCACAGCCTTAATCTTGAACACAAGAGGCAACTTAAGCTGAACAACAGATATAAACATTCCGTTGCGCTTAAAGGCTTAGAGCTCAGGCCTTGTCGGGCGCCGCTTGACATCCACGTGCAACGCCAAGCAAAGCTTAGGTGGGATGTAAGGTGGAGTTGAGAGCTCTACGTCAACCCCCTAGCTAGGCTCACCCTCTCCTTGCTGATGTTCCTCATGATGCTCTGGAGGAGCTCCTCCTCACTTACGTTTAAGGCTTGAAGCCAAGCCTCAACTTGCCTCTCAACAGGTACAACCCTTATGTCAGCCTCCTCCAAGACCTTAGCCTCGTCCTTGGAGTTCTCGTAGTTCCACTTGGGCATTATGAACTTCCTGACCTTGACCCTCCTAGTCTTGATGGCGGCTATGATCTTGCCAGCTCCACGCCAACCAAGACCGCCGACCGGGCCAACTCTGCCCTTTATGTCGCTCTTCCCGGTCATGACCACTGATAGGTCGGGCGGTATACCTGCAAGCTCAGATATCGCCGCCACGCTGAAGGTCAAGCCCAGGCTTGGACCTGAAACTCCTCCTCCAGGCACTCCTTCGAGTGGGCTTACCACTTGGAACCTGAAGTCGAAGTTGCTTATGTCAAGCCCAAGTCTGTCAGCCACGTAGGACTTCACGTAGTCAACTGCGTTTTGAGCGCTCTCAACCACGCTGACGTCTTCAACTGGAGTTGCAGGGCCTATGGCGACTGTTTTAGCAGCGCCTGTTACAAC
>QMSN01000039.1 GCA_003650865.1 Thermoprotei archaeon | reverse complement strand
GGGGCTGGAAGCCGTATTCTTAAGGCTCTCAGGCTTATCATCAGAAGTCGGTCATTTAAGATCCTTTTATTATGGTAGGAGGTCTCTTAGCAGGATCGATGGAGCAATAGTGAGGTCTCTAGGTAGCGTTGTAAGCGTTGAGCAGTACGTTAGGAGGATAGCTTTGCTAAAGGAGATGGAGAGGTCTGGGATCACCGTCATGAACCCTGTTGAAGGGCTGGTTATGGCTCGAGATAAGTATGGAGCCCTAGCCCTGCTGTCTAGGCATGGAATAAAGGTGCCTCGAACACTAGTGACTGAAGACCTGGGCTTAGCATACAACTTCTCTAAGGAGGTTGGGAGAGTCGTCGTTAAACCACTTATAGGTTCAAGGGGTTATGGCTCAGTGCTCATAGAAGACCCTGAGGTTGCTCTTAGAGTGTTTAAGACGTTGATCAGCTTCAACCAAGTCATATACGTTCAAGAGTACGTCGCTAAGAGACACTTCGACTTAAGGGTGTTCGTGCTAGGAGGAGAGGTTTTGGCATGCATAAAGAGGGTCTCTGTGGTGCCAGGCGAGTGGAGGACAAATATAGCTCAGGGAGGTAAGGCTGAAGCTTACAAGGCTCCGCCTGAGGTAGAGGAGATGGCTATAAAGGCCTGCGAGGTCTTGGGCTTATGGTACGCTGGCGTCGACGTCATAGAGAGAGGGGGAGAGTACTTAATACTCGAGGTTAACGCAGCTCCTGATTGGCATGGACTCATGGAGGCCACTGGCGTGAAGCCTGCTGAGGCGATAATTGATTTCATCGTGGAGAAGGTTAAGAAGTGACCGTTAGAGACCTAAGATGTCCCTGTTGAGGGCTATGAAGGTCTCACCCCACTTAAATAGCGATAGCAGCTTCAAGGCTTGAGAGTAGAAGCCTAAGATGCATAGGGCTGAGGCTAGGGCTTCAGCTGTTGAAAGCACATGCGGTTGCCCGAAGTTTACTGGGTTAGCAGCTATAAGCCTCGGCAAGCGCCTGTGGAGACCCCTTAAGCGCACCTTTGAGAAGAACTCTTGAGCCCTCTTCCAAGAGCAGTCTACGGCTATTACGCCTCGCGACTTAGCTATGCCCTGATCCTTAGGTGAGAGCTCCTCAATAGCCATGGGGTTGAGAATTATGCAGC
Source organism: Thermoprotei archaeon (assembly GCA_003650865.1). GTDB lineage: Archaea > Thermoproteota > Methanomethylicia > Nezhaarchaeales > WYZ-LMO8 > QMSN01. The sequence goes on along the minus strand of QMSN01000039.1, from coordinate 7,169 downwards.
CGCGAGGCATATCTCTTACCCTATACAGCGGCTTGACTAGGCCGAACCTAACGAGCTTATTAGCTGTGCACTTACGAGGGTCACACTCCTCAGCCATGTAGACGTACAGCTTAACTCCACCTTGTGGAGAGAGCGACACACTAGTTTAGTTTTGTTGAAGAGATATAAAGCAACCTTCAATCGTTATTTTAGGGGGGATAGGCTTGATATCTGAGTTTCAGTTCTTGACAATGGACGACGTGGATCTCACGGACAAGCGAGTCTTGGTGAGAGTCGACATAAACTCCCCCATAGGCCCTAACGGGGAGATAATGGACGAGAACAGAATTAGAGAGGCTAGCATCACGATCAGGGAGCTCTCAGAAAGCAAAGTTGTTATAATGTCTCATCAGGGTAGGCCTGGGAAGAGCGACTTCGTATCTCTTGAAAATCACGCTAAGGTCCTCGAGAAGTATGTCGGTAGACACGTTAAGTTCATAGACGACCTGATGGGGCCCGCGGCGAGGAGTGAAATAGCGAGGCTGAAGAACGGGGATGTACTGCTGCTCGAGAACACGAGGATATACTCTGAGGAGAACATAGAGGCACCTATGGAGGAGTGCGCCAAGACATTTCTAGTCAAGAAGCTGAGCCCTCTCTTCGACGTCTTCATAAACGACGCTTTTCCAGCAGCCCATAGGTCGCAGCCTTCACTAGTAGGCTTCGCCTACGTGTTACCATCACTAGCGGGGAGGCTTGTTGAGAAAGAGCTGAAGGCACTTAAGTCGCTCATGCCAAAGTTAAAGAGGCCTATAATCTACATACTCGGCGGGGCCAAGGTGGGCGATAGGCTGGAGGTTATAGAGACCCTAGCTAAGACAGGGCTTGTCGACAAGATAGTTGTTGGAGGACTACTAGCACCAGTATTCCTAGAGGCTGGAGGCGTATCTCTCTCCGAGAACAACGTTAAGAAGGGGAAGGACTTCAGGGGTTACGTCGAGAAAGCCGAGAAGCTCTTAAAGTGGAAGAAGGACATCTTCCTGCTCCCCCTAGACGTCGCTGTCGACAAAGATGGTGAGAGAGCAGAGTTCCCAGTAGAGAAGGTGCCTCCTCAGTATAGGATCAAGGACTTGGGGGTTAAGAGCGCTGAGGCCATAGCCAAGGAGGTATTGAGTGCAGGGAGCATAATAGCGAACGGTCCTCTAGGAGTCTTTGAAGAAGAGAAGTTCGCACTAGCAACTCTCGAGGTTCTTAAAGCAGTAGCTGAGAGCCACGCCTTAACCGTGATAAGCGGCGGGCACCTAACAACAGCTCTACGTAAGCTCGGGGCTGAGGACAAAGTGACTTACACAAGCACAGCGGGAGGAGCACTACTGCACCTACTTGCTGGCAGGAGGCTGCCCATAATAGACGCCCTGGAGATGGGCAAGAAGCTAGCAGAAAAACAAAAATTGATTAAGTCTAAGAGGTTTTAGCGGGTGAATCTATGTCGAAAGCCAAGGTTAGAGTGTTGGTTAACGGTTATGGCGTTATAGGGAAGAGGGTTGCTGACGCCGTAGCAAAGCAGGACGACATGGAGCTTGTAGGAGTATCCGACGTCGTGGCTGATTGGAGGGTTAAGCTGGCGATGAGGAAGGGATACAAGGTGTTCTGCTCATCCCCCGATAGGCTGGAGGTTATGAAGAAGGGTGGTATAGAGGTTGAGGGCCTACTGACCGACATCATAAAGGATGTCGATGTAGTGGTTGACTGCACCCCAGCTAAGATCGGAGCCAAGAACAAGGAGATGTACGAGAAGTACGGCGTAAAAGCCGTGTTTGAAGGCGGAGAGAAGCACGAGACTGCAGGAGTATCGTTTGTAGCCACCTGCAACTACGAGGAGAGCCTTGGAAAACAATTCACGAGAGTTGTGAGTTGCAACACCACAGCCCTATGCAGAGTCCTAAACGCACTTAAGAAGGCCTTCGGCATAGTTAAAGCTAGAGCCGTAATAGTCAGGAGGGCATGCGACGTCTGGGAGTCACATAGATCCGGAGTTATAAACACGGTAGGCCCTGAGCTCCACGTGCCATCACACCACGGGCCAGACGTTAAGACAGTTCTTCACGACGTCGACATAGTGACCATGGCTGCCAAGGGATCGCACAACCTATACCACATGCACTTCTGCGTAGTTCAAGTAGGCGCCAAGCCTTCAAAGGAGGACGTTATTAAGGCATTAGAGGAGGAGCCTAGAGTAGTGCTTGTCAGCGGTAGGGATGGAGTTGAAGCCCTAAACTCCATAGTTGAGCTCGCCCGAGACCTAGGAAGACCTAGAGGAGACCTCTACGAGATACCAGTGTGGGAGGACAGCATAGCAGTGCTGGATGGCGAGGTCTACTTGATGTGGGCTACACCAAATGAGTCCAATGTGATCCCAGACAACGTAGACGCCATAAGAGCTCTGACAGAGTTAGAGAAGGACTGGAGGGCTTCCGTCGAAAAAACGGATAGAAACTTGGGGGTTCTCAGCAAGCTATACTAGGAGCGATGAGAAGCCCTCACCTTTTTTAAGTAGTTTACGAGCCCTCCTACCTCTAATATCTCTCTAATTTTTGGCGGTAAGGGAGTAGCCTTAAGGGTCAAGCCCTTCGTCAAGTCGACTATGACGCCTTCAGCTAAATCGATCTCAACCTCGTCGCCCTCATCGACGAGCTTGGAGACTCCCTTAACCTCAAGCACCGGTAGGCCTATGTTTATGGAGTTCCTGAAGAATATCCTAGCGAAGGACTCAGCAATCACCGCGGATATGCCTGCAGCCTTAATAGCTATCGGCGCCTGCTCTCTACTAGAGCCACAGCCGAAGTTCTTCCCAGCAACTATGACGTCTCCTGGCTTAACCTTCTTAGAGAAGTCGGGGTCTATGCCCTCCATGACGTGTTGAGCTAGCTCCTTTGGGTCAAGGGTTCTAGCCTTGTACTTATATGGTATTATGACGTCTGTGTCTATGTCGTCGCCAAACTTCCAAACTCTACCTCTAATCCTGTACTTCATAGAAAACACCTCGGGTCGGATATAACCCCCTTTATAGCTGAAGCAGCTACGGTTGCGGGTGATGCCAAGTAGACCTTTGAGGATGGATGCCCCATTCTACCGACGAAGTTCCTGTTGCTCGATGATATCGCGACTTCACCTTCGCCGAGAATCCCTAGGTGTGTGCCTACACACGCTCCACACGTGGGGTTAGTCACAGTTGCACCAGCTTCGATTAGTGTTTCAAGTATGCCGGACCTCAGGGCCTCCAAGTAAACCCTTCGAGAGGCCGGCGTCACTATGAGCCTAACCCCCTCCTTAACCTTCCTACCTCGCAGTATTTTAGCCGCTACCTCTAGGTCTTCAAGCCTACCGTTGGTGCAACTGCCTATAAAGGCTTGGTCTATAGGTGTGCCCTCAAGCTCCGTGACGGGCTTGACGTTATCAACTCTGCTGGGAGCAGCAACCATGGGCTCTAGCTTTGAGCAGTCGACTTCGATTTCACGCTCCACAGAAGCCTTGAAGCCGGACCTCACAATCATCAAGGGGCCTCGTCCCACGGACCTCAAGTACTCCTCCGTTACTTGGTCATACTCGACGACGGCGTTCTTAGCGCCAGCCTCCATACTCATGTTGCAGAGCGTCGCTCTCGACGCGATTGAAAGCTCCTTAATAGTCTCTCCTCTCCACTCAACTGACATGTAGTTTGCGCCGTCAGCTCCCACGTGCCCCACGAAGTACAGCGCTATGTCCTTGGCGTAGACCCCCTTTGGGAGGTTGCCTGAGAGATTCACCCTAATGGTCGAAGGTACTTTAAGCCATATGTTGCCTTCAAGCCACACAGCCGCAAGCTCCGTGCTGCCTATACCCGTGGCGAACGCCCCTACCGCTCCGTGAGTGGTTGTGTGGGAGTCCGCACCCACGATTAGCATGCCAGGCGAGGCGTAGTCCTCCAGTATCACTTGGTGTATTATGCTACCCTCAACGAGCCTAACGCCTTGCTCACGACAGAAACCCCTCATCAAGCTGTGCAGGTTGGATATTTGAGGTGACGAGGAGGGATACGTGTGGTCTATCACTAAGAGGACCTTGGATGGATCCCACACCTTGTCGCCTCCCATCTCCCTAAAGACCTTTATAGCGAGCGGCGAGGTGCCATCTTGACCTGCAGCTAGGTCGACGGATACCACAACTATCTCTCCAGCTCGCTTAGCTTCCCCGCCCTCGACTTGCTTTATGCTCAGCATCTTCTCGGCGAAGGTCAGCTCCTCGTCCTCAACTATGTCCTTAACTCCCATAGACAACCCCTCATTGAGGTATGGGTAGCGCGTCAAGGGTTGATTAACGTTTCTATAGAGCCCAAGTAGTTCTCGAGGACGCCGGTATACCTCGCTTTTGATTTCTCGTAGTTCAAGGTCTTGAGCACTTCAAAGCCCTCTTCTTCGTAGAGCTCGTGGTCACTAGATGTTGAGAGCTCCACTTCACCCATCCTAACCCTAGCCTTGACTAAAACACCTACGTCGTTCCCTACCTCCATGACTAGCCCTATGTTGCCCATAGTGTTGCTCAACGTAATAGTGGTGTTGCTCAAGTGTTGAGGAGAAACCACCTTTAGGTGGATGGAGCCTAGAGATGTAGAGGCGGATATCGAGGTTACGTTCGTGCACTCAGAGATTAAGGCCTCCACCATCCCCATGTAGGTGTGCAGCTTTAATGACTCAACACTCGCATTGAATACCTTCACGTCGACTGCACCTATGTCCACGTCAGCCTCTAAGCGCAGAGCCACCTCACAGCTAACGTAAACCGTGACCTCACCAGCACTGGCTTCAACGTATAGCTCCTCAACCGTACCTGCATGGTCCCTCACTTCGCGCAGTTGGAAGCTGAAGTCCTTGGGTACAGTGATGTTCAACGTGAGCGGATAGCTCTCGTTGACGCAGCTTAAAACCTTCACAGAGCCTGTGGAGAGCGATACGTGAAGTATTAAGCAACTTCTATTGAGGTCTTCAGCTTCGTAGCTCAACGCTTTACACGTCTTTTCTCCAAGTAGCATTGGGTAAGACAAAGCTCCACTAAGGGATAGGAGCAGGATGAAGACGCTTACAGCTAAGAGCCTGAGGAATTTCTTCTCTGAAGCTCTAGTCAGCTCAGCTCCTAAGACTATGGAGCCCATGAGGATCGCTGAGTACCCCACGACCTCCAGCAAGTCCACCTCACGTAGAGGCGTTACGTCGAGGTATATCGCTAAGCCTGAGGATATCATCAAGAGCCCTGTGAGCACCAAGACCGCCATGCCGAGCCTTGAGGGCTTATCGCGGGGCATGGAGGCACCTTTCTAATGCTTTTTCTCTTCGAATATCGTGTACCTCCTGCTTAAGACGCCAGCCACTATGATGACTACGCCTATTGCTATGAGCATTAATGGCCACCAGGGCAGGTTGAAGATCTCCGAGACACCCCACGTAATTAGGAGTACGCCGACTATTATCCAGAATAGGCTTAAGCCCCGCCTCTCCTTGGACATCTCTAGTCAATAGAGAAGAAGTCGAGAAGAGCTAAAAGCTTAACGTGCTTACGGAGCGAGGAGCCTCTTCAAGAAGAACTTTAAGAAGTAGGCATTGATAGCTCTTCGAAACCTGTTCCTTGAGAGAAGTCCCTTCAGCGTCTTTATGGGTCTATTGTAGAACTTCCTGTAGCAGTAGATCATTAATTCGTCGACGTCACGCGATGACAAGTGCTTCGTGTTTAAGACAGCATGTGCAAAGTCGAACTTCGAGTAATCCCTTGTTGAGAGCCACCCCTCTCTTACAGCCTCCTCATATAGCTGCGTGCCTGGTAGAGGTGTTAGGGGGGTGAATATCACGAAGTCTGGGTCGAGCTTAAGGGCGAACTTGAGCTTAGACTTTATGGAGGCTTCATCATCTTCGCGAGAGCCCACTATGAACATGGCTTGAGTTATGATGTCGTGCTCCTTCAGGGCTTTAAAGGCGTTCTCCACCTGCCTTATCGTTAGGCCTTTGTTGTAGGATCTAAGCTCCTCATCAGTTGAAGCCTCCACCCCCACGAGAACCCAGAATAGACCTGAATTCCTCATGAGCTCCAGTATGTCGAGGTCTCTCAGTATCAGGTCAGCTCTACCCTCAAACCCCCAATGCACGTTTAAGCCCCTATCAAGGATTTCGCGGCATATCGCTATAAGCCTCCCCCTATCCACGTTGAACGTGTCATCAGCGAACCAAAAGACCTCCTTCCCATACCTTTTATTTAAGTGCTCGAGTTCATTCACGACTCTCTGAGGGCTGTGGGGACGCCAAACCCCACCCCAAAACATCCACTCGCTACAAAAATTGCACTTAAAGGGGCAGCCTCTGCTACTCAGGGTCATTATCGCTTTGCTCCCCCAAGCGACTAGCTTATACTTATCCATGGGTAGTAGAGACCAATCTGGCATTGGTATCTCATCGATATTCCTTATGAGGGGACGGGGAGGGTTGTGTCTTACGTGGAGGTCGTCCCTATAAGATAAGCCCTTAATCTTCTTCACGTCGAGGCCTCCTTGCAGCAAAGCCTTGACGAGCTCGTACATGGTCTCCTCGCCCTCACCCCTTACGACGAAGTCCACGTGAACGCTTTCAGCTAGAGTCTCCTCAGCCGTAAAGGTGAAGTGAGGGCCTCCAACGACGGTCGTGATGCTCGGATCAACTTCCTTGGATATCCTGCAGACCTCGAGGGCCTTGTAGCTGTAGCACGTTGGACCTCCCACTCCCACTACGCTGGGCTTTATGGCCTCTAAGGCTGACCTCAAGTCGCGCCAAGAGTAGCCTAAGGCCTGACAGTCCAGCAAGGCTACGTCTACATCCTTGCTCTTAAGGTAAGAAGCTATGTATAGCAACCCAAGAGGAGGCATTACAGTCTCTCCGAGAAGCCACCATGGCTCCTTAGGAGGGTCTACGAGTAGCACCTCGGGATTACACTTCATAGGCCACTAAGCTTGTATAGTGAATGAGGTATTTAGCTTACTCGTCTTATGGCGAGGGTTGGCTTCGTGATGAGGGAGGAGCTGAAGAGATGGTACAACTCTCTATTAGAGCCGGAGCGACATCAAAATCTTGTCTTACGGAACTACTTGAAGTATTTCGCTTGCACAGATATGGGAAGGAGCTTGGGGCTGCTGG
>QMSN01000038.1 GCA_003650865.1 Thermoprotei archaeon | reverse complement strand
CTTGGCTATCTCAGCTGCTTTATCCCTAATCTCGTGGACTAATGGGCCTGTGTTGTGCTCTCCAACTTCAAGCTGAGCTGTTATTATGGGGAATCCGAATTCGCACTCGCCTACAAGCATGAACCCCGTCCTAGCCTCTCTCATCTCTATGGCTGAGCGAGGGCAGGCTAAAGCGCATGCTCCACACCCCTCACAGTAGAAGCTGTTCACCTTGGGCTTCAAGCCCTCACCCTGAAGCTCTATGGCTCCATAGGGGCACACATCTAGACACTTATAGCAGCTATCGCACTTAGCCTCGTCCACGTAGGCCTTCCTAGACATGTAGATCTCAAACTTCTTCTCCCTCTTCTTTATTGGGAGCATGAAGTGGAGGGTGGGTGTGTCTACATCTGTGTCAGCTGCTACAACCCTAAAGCCCTCTTGGTGAAGCATGTATGCCAGCGACGCAGCTAAAGTGGTCTTTCCAGAGCCGCCCTTACCGCTAACGACAACTATCTCCTTCATGACTCACACCTTAAGCTTAAGGCTCACTCTACTAGCCACAATCAGCCCTTTAAGCCTACCCTAAAATAGCTCTGGAGTTGCAGAGTGCTTCATGAAGCTGAGCTTGCTGAGCAGCCAGCTCTCGCCTAGGCTCTATGCATTACCGTGAGGCCTAACTGCTATGGGCGTGGTCAACCATTATAAGGTGGCTCCTCAAATATCTGTATGGAGGGGCCTTGAGCGAAGTCACTCTCAAAACCCTTAAGCTCATTGAGAGAGCTCATAGAAGGCGTAGAGCTAAGCTTGTGATCCGGTGGAAGAGGATGAAGGTGAGGGTGTAGAGCTTGGGCTTGAGGATACCGGTTAAGCTCGTGAAGGGGGATAGGCGTGTTCAAGTAAACGCTTTGCTCAATACAGGCTTTGAGGCCTCAAAGCCCCTTGTGTCGATACCCATAGGGGTTGCTGAAGCCCTTAAGCTTAGGCCTACTAGGCCTCTGACGTTTGAGGGGCCCGGCCTCACCATGGGGGCTGCCTATCACGCCGGTGAGGTTGTTGTAGAGGTTTCTCAGCAGGGCTCGACGAGGAGGGTGAGCGCTGAGGCTATAATAACGGTTGGGGAGGATGAGGTCGCTCTCTCGGATAAGTGCATTGAACAGCTGGGCATAGTGATAGACCTAAAGGGGAGGCGGTGGTGGCTCACATAGGTAGCTGACCTATTGCTTGAGCCACTAGATCTAGAGCTCTAACTCCTAGAAGAGCGTGCCTCAAAGAGCTTAGAAGAATGGAGGGTGATACGGGTAGTACGGGCCTGAATACCCGTAGCCGCGCCCAAAGCCGCAGCGGCCGCGCCCCCACATGTCCATTGTGTAGGGCCTCAGAGACCCCCTCTTAATCTCCTCGATTACCTCCCGTAGGCTATTGGCCTCTGTGTAGTACACCTTTACGCCCATGCTCTCAAGCATCATCAAAGCCTTCCTCCCAATACCCTTAACTACAGCGGCGTCAGCTCCACTAACCTCTATGAGCGTTCCAGCATCACAACCAGCTGCTTCATGCATAAGCTGTGGAGAAGCCCTAATCCTGAACCTCACATCCCTACCGTCGAAGTCGACTACTGCGAAGTAAGGTGCTCTCCCGAAGTGGGGGGATATCAAGGAGTCCAAGCCCGAAGAGGTCTCAAGTGGAATGAAGAACCTCATACCTCAACACCTAAAAAAGTGGAGGTTTAAGGTTACCTCGTGCCCTCAATCATCCTCTTAAGCTCCTTAATCCTCTCCTCAACGCTCTTAAGCTCCTCCTGCAAGTCCTTGAGGTCCTCCTCGAGATCCCTCTTGTACCTCTCTAGGAACTCCAGCTCCTGCTCTGGAGGCACCATTGGTGTTGGCGGTGTAGGTGTCGGCGGTGGAGCGTAGTAAGGAGCTGGCTGGTACCCCCATCCCCATGGAGGCCCGTAGCCGTAGCCCCAACCTCTTCTCCAGAACCTTCTAGGCCAGTACAAGGCTACCACCAGAACGCTGTCCAGTAGTATAGTGGCAAGTACCAGTATAAGCTAAGTGGTGGAGGATAGAAGTAGGGCCAGTAGAGGTAAGGCCATAAGCCAAGCCAGTAAGCTGGAGCTAGCGGGGGCATCCATGGGAGCCAGGGCGGCAGCCATGGAGCGTACGGCAGTGAGTAGCCCGAGTAGTACGGATACGTGTAGGTGTAGCCTGCTTCAGCCCTCTTGGACTCATCGCTACTCGAGTACTGCTGACCGTAAGGTGGTGTGAACCACATCGCTATAACCTCGCCCTCCGCTACCACCAGAACCTAGGCCAGTACCAGTAGAACGCTGGAGTAAACCATGGAGTAGCCCAGAACCACCTACCCCAAAACGGTGCTCCAAAGAGCCACCAGCAAGCTCCTCTACCGAATAGCCATCCTGGCCTCAGCCATGGAGGCAAGTAGCTGAACGGCCCTCTGCCAGGCCAAGGACCAAACCACCTTCCAAAGCCCCACATACCCAACACCTCCTCTACTCTCAACTCTAACTAGAAGAGATGTGGAGGGTACTATAAATTTTGTGCTAAAGCACGAAATTAGAGAGGTCCAATAACTATGGGCCTTCTCTCGACGAGTGCTTGTACAACTTTCCTCCTCGCGCTCTCGAGAAGCCTCCAGAGAGTCCCCCTCGACACGTTCATCCTCTTAGCAGCCTCCTCCTGAGTTAAGTTCTCTAGGTACACGTTCCTAAGAGCCTCAAGCTCATCTGGAGCTATGCTTATGGGCTCTCCGTCGAGAGGGGTTCCTGACGAGTCTAGAGGCATGAACGTGACTGTCTGCGGTGTGAACCCTATAAACCTCGGTTTGAGAGGTCTACCAGGCCCTGGCCTTCTAGGACACCATCGCCATGGAGGTCCCTGCAAGCTCTTCCCCCACTACTAGAATGCTTGAGGTGGTATATCAGCTTGACCTTAGAGCTGGCGTCACGTCAAGGGTGCTCTAATAAGCTTTACCTTGACCAGCCTCCTGCCGTTGCACAGAACCTTCTCCTCGTAGACCTCGAGGATCCTGTACTTAACCCCCTCCTTGACGTAGGGGGTCTGACATATCTCCAAGTGCTTACATTTAGAATTCTTGCAGGTCGGCCTCTTGTAGGTTATTATGGCGTCTGGGACGGCCAGCTTGGCGTCTATGTAGGCCTCCACGTCGGCTTCAACTACTCTAGCCACTACAACCCAGCCCTCTCTCAACATGCACCTATGCTTCTTGCCTAGAACCTCGACTACCATGTAGATCGTGTGGGGCTCAAGCTTTAAGGCACAGACCTCCTTAAGCTTACACTTGTAGCAGACCTCAGCTGGCCCCTCAAAGACGAACCTGAAGCCCGGCTTGGCTTGAAGCTCGCCGACCAGCGTGGTTATGGGCTTTAGCTCCATCAACTACGATATCACCCCTGTCACCTTGGCTAAGTGCCTAGCTGCATCCCAAGTCAACCCGGTATCTCCGAGTATTGTGTACCTAGGTCTAACCTTGTGGGCTTCGACGAGGGCTCTAACTATGTATTCGTCTTCTATGCCTAGCTCCTTAGCTGTTGTGGGAGCGCCTATTAGCTTAAGCGCCTTCCTTATCCTCCTCCACTTCATCCCGTGGAGGTAAGCCATCATTATAGCTCCAACTCCACACTGCTCTCCGTGTAATGCTGGCCTTGGAGCTATCATGTCTAGCACGTGGGAGAACTGGTGTTCAGCTCCTGAGCAAGGCCTCGAAGACCCAGCTATGCACATAGATACCCCGCAGGAGACCAGAGCCTCTATCACTATCCTAACCCCCTCCTCTCTATGTGCGCCTATGAGCTTGGCATGCTTCATGACGAGCTTAGCGGACATAACAGCTAGCGAGGCGGCGTATTCTCCGTAGTACTCGTTCTTAATCTTATGGGCCAGCTTCCAGTCCCTTACAGCTGTGAGCTTAGCTATGATGTCACCACAACCACTGGCCAGCAACCTGTGAGGAGCACTCATTATTATGTTGACGTCAGCTATGATAGCTATGGGGGGCTTAGCCCTTACTGAGCATGGCTTTCCAAGTCCCTTAAGGGACACCATGGGCGAGGCTATGCCATCATGCGATGCTGCTGTGGGCACGCTCATAAACGGTATTCCCAGCTTAAAAGCCGTGTACTTCCCCAAGTCTATGGTTGACCCTCCCCCCACCGAGACTATGAAGTCAGGCCTTGCCTTAGCGGCTTCCTCCATCACCGAGCTCAGCTCCTCTTGAGCCTCCTCAACTCTTCTATCGTGGACGTTGAAGCCGTTCGCTGAGAGTGAGCTTAGGACAACGTCGCCCGCCAGCTTGTAACCCATGGAGCTGAGCACCACGTAAACCCTGCCTGAGAGCCCTATACTGCAAGCTACGTCGCCAACGCTTCCAGCAACACCTCTACCGACGAGTATCCTCCTAGGCAGCTCTATGTCATGGGGGTCCAGCAAACGTCATCCCTCAGCTCTTCCCGCAAAACTTTTAAATATGCATGTGCTTTTCCTGCTTGCGGTTGCTTTCTAGATGCGTCCACGCGGAAGCTTAAGAAAATTCTCCACCTTGTGGTGTGCCACCAAATGACGATGATGAGCGAAGTCGGGATACCCGTATTTAAGGGGACTACGACCGTTGGGATTAGATGTGTAGATGGAGTTGTCCTAGCTACCGATAGGAGGGTTACATCAGGCTTCTACATAGCTAACAAGAGGGGGAGGAAGATACTGCAAATAGACGATAGGGTCTACGCCACGATAGCGGGGGTTGTGGCCGACGCCCAGATGCTCATAGAGAGGATTAAGGCTCACGTCAAGTACATGAAGCAGACCACGAAGGCCCCTCTATCCGTTAAGGCTATAGCCAGCATCATGTCCAACATACTGTTCTCAGCTAGGTCCTACCCCCTCATAGTTCAAGCTGTTGTGGCTGGAATAGACCAGACCGGTCCTAGGATGTTCAACTTGGACTTCTTCGGGACCATGACCGAGGAGAGGTACGTGGCTACTGGCTCGGGGTCTCCACTAGCCATAGCTGTCCTCGAGACCAAGTATAGGGATGACTTGACGGTTAAGGAGGCTATGCCAATAGTTGTAGAGGCTGTTAAGGCAGCTATGAGGTGGGATCCCGGGTCAGGTGAAGGCTTCGACGTGACTGTGATAACTAAAGAGGGTGTTGAGGAGATACCTCAAGAGAAGCTTGAGGGTTAAGCTGTAGCTTCAAGCTGATAAGACCTGCTCTGGGAAGGTTGAAGGGGTTGGTTCAGGGGAATCACTTAACAAATGTAAGGGATGGCATACTCAAGAGCATACCTCCAGAGGCACGTGTAACTAAGATAGAGTTTGAAGGCCCTGAGATAGCTGTCTACGTCAAGAACCCCTCAGTGCTGCTGTCGGGTGGAGACGTAGTTAGGATGGTGGCTAAGTCCCTCAGGAAGAGAATAGTGCTGAGACCTGACCCTGAGGTTAGGAAGGACAAGGAGGAGGCTAAGAAGATAGTCTACGAGCTTGTGCCTCCTGAGGCTGGGATAACCAACATATACTTTGACGACGTCATGGGAGAGATGTTCGTTGAGGCCAAGAAGCCTGGTATAGTGATAGGGAAGAACGGCATGCTCCTCAAGCAGCTTTTGGTTCACACACTCTGGAGACCCATACCCGTCAGGACTCCGCCGTTGAAGTCTAAGTTCATAGAGTCTGTCTCCGCCCTACTCCATAAGAACAGCAATTACAGGTTTAAGATGCTGAGGGAGGTTGGCAAGAGGATTCATAGGCCACTCCTCTACAAGATAGATAACTTAAGGCTTGTTGCGCTTGGAGGCTTCAAGGAGGTTGGTAGGTCTGCTCTGCTACTGGAGGTTGGGGAGGACAAGATCCTCCTAGATTGCGGTGTTAAGCCTAGCTCCAAGGACTACACTAGCGAGTTCCCAAGCTTCTGGATAGACGACTTCGACATAGACTCTCTCACAGCTGTAGTGATAACTCACGCTCACCTAGACCACTGCGGTGCTCTACCTCTACTCTTCAAGTTCGGGTATAGAGGACCTGTATACTGCAGTGAGCCGACGAAGATGCTTATGGCCCTGATACTCAAGGACTACTTAGATGTAGCTGATAAGGAGGGTAGAACCCCCATTTACAGCTTGAGGGATGTCAAGACAGCTCTCCTCCACACCATATCCCTGAACCACGGAGAGGTCACTGACATAGCCCCTGGGGTTAAGCTAACGCTTCACAACGCTGGCCACATACTCGGATCCTCAATGGTCCACCTGCACATAGGAGAGGGCCTTCACAACATAGTGTACACAGGTGACTTCAAGTACGGCAGGACTAGGCTTCTAGAGCCAGCTTCCTACGTGTTTCCAAGGCTCGAGACCCTCATCATGGAGTCGACCTACGGAGCACCTGGAGATGTCATGCCGTCGAGGGAGGACTGTGAGGCTAAGCTGATAGACATAATAAACAGAACTCTGGAGCGAGGGGGTAAAGTCCTCATACCTGTGTTGGCTGTGGGGAGAGCTCAGGAGATAATGCTAGTGCTGGCCAACGCCGTGGAGAAGAAGCTGATACCCTCAGTACCCATATACATAGAGGGCATGATACAGGAGTCTACAGCCATACACACAGCCTACCCCGAGAGCTTGGCTAGGGAGGTTAGGGACAAGATATTCTATGAGGACGTGAACCCGTTCTTAGCTGAGAACTTCGTCACACTAACGAAGGGGCACGCTAGGCTCGACATAGTTGAGGGCGAGCCCTGCATAATACTCGCCACGTCGGGCATGCTAAACGCAGGGCCAGCTCTCGAGTACTTCAAGCTCATGGCGGAGGACGAGAGGAACTCCCTCATATTCGTAGCCTACCAAGTTGAGGGGACTCTCGGCAGGGCTATTCAGGAGGGGGCTAGGGAGGTTGTTGTGGAGTACGTGAATGGGAGGCCTGTAACTGTTAAGGTGAAGATGGAGATACACACGTGTGAGGGCTTTAGCGGGCATAGTGATAGGAGGCAGCTTCTTAGGTTTGTGGAGAGGGTTACGCCTAAGCCTCACAGGATCATCTTGTGTCACGGTGAGAGCGAGAAGACTTCAAGCTTAGCCCTCAGCATTCACAGGTACTTCAAGCTACCTGTGGAGACTCCTGAGCACTTGGAGGTAGTCAAGATAAGGTAGGCTTGCTTAGCCTGGTTGAGCTAGACTAGGCCTACCTCCTTGAGCTTAACCCATATCTTGTCGCCGACGTGGTGTATGTTCTCGACGACCTTACCTCTCTCAGCTTTCTCAACATCCTCTCTACTGGCGAGGGCTGAGCCTACGCATAGTGGTTTACCATACCTCTCATCGACTACGGCCACTATGTCCCCTCTATCGAAGTCGCCTTCAATCCTCGTGACGCCTGGAGCCATAACGTCGGCGCCATTAGCTATGTGCTTGACAGCCCCCATGTCCACGACGACCTTGGGGAGGACTATAATCCTCTCGCTCACAGCTCTAAGTGATGGTATAAGCCTCCCCTCAACCTCTATGGCTACTGGAAGCTCATCAACCACGTAGACTGCCAAGTCTCTGCTGAGCTGCAGAACCTCCCACTTAGCCTTATGGTCAAGCGCTCTCTCAAGCTTAAACTCTCTTCCAATTCTTGAGGAGACCTCTTTAGCCTCGCTCTTGCTTAGAGCATGCCTATGAACCCTAGACATAACAACTCCTACAAGCTCTCTTTCGCTAAGATTTAAATACGTATATCCTCAGAAGCTAAATAGCAAAGAAAGCTGTGGGTTCAGCCATGTCGGACGCGACGTTAGCCGTTCTGGCCTCGTCCATTGGAAGCCAAATATTCGTGAGGCTCAAGGGTGGTAAGGAGTTTCGGGGGAAGCTTAAGAGCTACGACCAGCATCTCAACATAGTCCTCGAGGACGCTGAGGAGCTCAAGCACGAGGGGGAGCCTAAGAGGCACGGGCTAATATTGATTAGGGGGGACAGCATAGTCCTCATAAGCCCAGTGCCGAAGTAGGTGAGCTGAGATGGTTAAGGGGACGACATCCTTCGGGAAGATGAATAAAGCTGCTACACACATCATATGCAGGAGGTGCGGCAGGAGGGCCTACAACAAAAAGAAGCATTATTGCGCGGCCTGCGGCTTCGGTAGATCCAAGAGGATTAAGAAGTACTCCTGGCAGACAAAGCCCCTAAACAGGGCTTACAGACTAGTCTAAAAGCAGACTTCAGCCCTCCTAGAAACCTTAATACGGGGAATCGGATTAGTGAGGAGAGGGGCCGGTAGATCAGACTGGTAGATCGCCCGCTTGGCATGCGGGAGGGCGCGGGTTCAAGTCCCGCCCGGTCCACCACTCTCCT